>CAZBIK010000125.1:0-9803 GCA_964491955.1 uncultured Ferruginibacter sp. | reverse complement strand
GCCGGTTTGGGAAATGTGGCTGTAGGCAGGTCGGCCATGTTCCACCATAAAAAAGGGAATTACAATGTTGCCGTGGGTTACCAGGCACTCGTGAATGGCGACAGTACCGCATTAAATACCGCTGTGGGTGTAAATGCTGCATACCACAATGAGCGCAACAGCATTACTGCCATTGGTGATGAAGCTTTGTTCAATAATTCATTTTCATCAACAGACCTGACACAGGGTGTCCGCAATACAGCATTGGGCCACCAGGCGGGTTACCATATCCGTTGGGGAAGCCGGAATACGGCTATTGGTGACCGTGCCATGTTTGGAACAGCTGTAAACAATGGCAATAATATCCGGAATGTGGCCATCGGCGATTCAGCATTGGCAAACCATGTGGGTGGATATGGAAACACAGCTGTAGGATCTGTTGCATTATCCAACAGCGGCACAGGTCACAGCAACGTGGCCATGGGCGACAGTTCCATGGCATTTGCCAATAACAGTTCCCAGAATGTGGCCATCGGCAGCCACACGCTCAGCAAATATAACCTGGCAGGCAATGTAGTTGCTGTTGGTTTCCGGGCGCTGGATTCACTGACTACCGGAACAAGGGCAACAGCAGTTGGGTACAGGGCAATGGCCCATAATACCAGCGGCGACAGAAATACAGCTATTGGTTACCGTTCGCTGGATAGCAATAAAACAGGCAACTATAATGTTGGTCTTGGTTATGCAACATTGTGGAGAAGTACAGCATCTTTTAATACAGCGATTGGTGATGCCGTAGGTTTTAATAACACCACCGGTGGTGCAAATACAGTGGTAGGTTCCAATGCTTTTGGAGGTTCTTCTACCGGGGGCTACAATACCGCAATGGGCGCAAACAGCATGTTTAACTACAATACCAGCGGGGCACAAAACAACGCATATGGATACCAATCATTATACAGAAACAGTACCGGCATAAATAATGTAGCGATTGGGGTACAGGCTTTGTACAGTAATGACAGCGGCCATAACAATGTAGCCGTTGGTAATTTCAGTTTATTCAACCACAGGCGAACCAACTCAAGCTATAATGTGGCATTGGGCAATTATTCACTTCAGGATGATACCAGCGGCTATTACAATGTGGGTATAGGAACCAGTGCGATCCGCAGGAATATCAACAGCATTGGCAATACAGCCGTGGGCACCAATGCCATGTATGAACACAAATACAATGATTACAATACAGCCGTTGGATATGAATCGATGATCTATGATACCTCGGGCAGCCTGAACACCGCCATGGGATGGCGGTCATTGAGGTACAACCTGGCAGGCAACCAGAATACCGGGCTGGGTGTAGGCGCTATTGAATTCATTGACAGTTCGTATGGCAACACGGCAGTAGGAAGAGGTGCCTTGATCGGCGATGCAGGTACCTATAATATGTCGGGTTTTAATACCGTAGTTGGTTATTATGCCGGGGCCTATATGGACAGTGTGGAAAATTCCACTGCAATCGGAAGGCATTCCGGATTAAACAACCGTGGAGAAAGAAATACTTTTATTGGATATAATTCAGGATATGGCGCAAGTGGAACTAACCTTACTGGAAATGAAAATACCGGCCTTGGGTCTGAAACGCTCACTTATAATAATACCGGCAGGAGTAATACAGCCGTTGGTTTGGGGGCCCTGTACAACAACAGGTCGGGTAACGGCAATGTGGCCATCGGTACCAGGGCATTGGTCAATGCTGCAACTTATAGTTATAACATTGCCATTGGCGACAGTGCCATGTATGGCAATAATGCCAGCGGCAATATGGCCATAGGTACATTTGCCATGCGCTTCAACAATACAGGAAATGTTAATACTGCCATTGGTAATTATGCTATGGAAAGCAACTCAACCGGAGCCAGGAATGTGGTTGTTGGTTACGAGGCTTTAAATGCAGCAAGTACCTCTACTGAAAATGCCGTACTTGGTTACAGGGCTTTAGCCAGCTTTACCGGAACAGGGCCAAGCTATAACAATGCCATAGGAAGTTATGCGGCAGAAAATCTGGGTACAGGTACGCAAAATGTTATCATGGGAAGCTGGGCTTTTCGTAACCACACATCAGGGCAATACAATACTGCAATTGGTAATGCAGCCATGGGTAGTGGTATATTAATTGCTGCGGGTACCAACAACACTGCTATTGGGGCTTCGGCACTTGCCAACACCAATACCAACGGAGGCAATACCGGTTTGGGATCAAATGCCGGAACGGGCATAACTACCGGAATTAATAATACCTTTTTAGGTTATAATTCAAATGCAAGTTCAGGTACACTTAATTATGCTGTAGCCATTGGCTCTGGTGCTACAGTGGAATGCAGTAACTGTTTGGTATTAGGAGGTAATACGGCAACAAACAGAACAAAAGTTGGTATCAATAAAAGTTTGCCTACCTATTATTTAGACCTTGAACATCCATCTGGTGTTGGAAATGGATTTGGTATTCACAATGCTTCTGCTGTTTTTGGTTGGGAATTATACCAGTTTTCAACTTCAAATCTTCATTTCTATTACAACGGAGTAAGTGTTGGTAATATAAATAGTGCTACCGGGGTTTATTCAGCAACATCTGACAGACGATTAAAAAAAGACATTAAACCAATGGAATCTATAATTGACAGAGTGATGAAGCTGACCCCATCCCGTTATCAATATATCAAAAATAACCCACAAAGCTTACAATCCATTGGGTTCATTGCACAGGATGTTGAACCACTGTTCCCTGAAGTAGTTAGCAGGCAAAAATTAAATGATAAAAATCCAGGCAATGATGAAATTTACGGAATTGATTATGCCGGCATGAGTGTTGTGGCCATTAAAGCCATACAGGAACAACAAAAGATCATTGATGACCTGAAAAAGAAAAATGAGCATCTGGATAAAAAGAATGAACAAATGGAAAAGGATCTGTTGTTAATAAAGACCAAACTGGGTATCAATAATTAAAAGGCATCGTAAACAAAAAATAAAAACTTCTTATTATGAAAATTATAAAATATTCTTTACTGGTTGCCGCCGGATTACTGGCCGGTAATATATTACAGGCGCAGGACCTGGAACCCAAAATTGCAAAACCACTTGCTGTGCCGGTACCCGCTATCGACAATAAACCAAATCCCAAACTGGCCGGTGTTGCTGGCACACCCGGCAGCAGGAATGAAAAACAACCTGAATCGGAATTAAAAGTAATGGAAACAAGCAGCCCGGCCCCGCAGGATACAAAGGATGAATTGGTTAAACCACAACGTGTTCCTGAAACGAAACCTTTGATCCGGTCTGCTTCTACATTACACGGGGATCAAAGAGTGAACGCTGATGGCCCGCCAAGGGTTTTACCGGATCCAAATACAAAGGTGACCGCACCGCCGCCTGTTAAGGCAGAAATGAAAAAACCGGTTATTGTTCAGCAACAACCGGGGCAAAACTGATCTTCAAATTACCGGTTGACCGGATGAACTCATTAAGCTTCCACTCGGGAAGCTTTTTTTATACCCTGCACCGGCAATTTTGGTAACCCAGATTGGGGCATGAAGCTAAGGCATCTTTTTCACAGGGTTATTCGTCAATTCATTTTCACTTATGATAAAGGAACCCTCAATTTTACCTATCCCCCCTTTCATGCGTTTGTAAAAACGGAGTTCGTTTCTGTTTTATATACAGGATATTAAGGCATAATGTGAGTAAATATATTTTAATAAAATCTTCCCCGAATCAATATTTTTTATAATTTAATGGCACCAAATAATTCCCACGGTCCCGGTCCTGCAAAAACATTTTAATAATCTTAAAAATTGTTGTTTATTCTTCATTAAACATATTATACATTTTATGATGACAAAATTTTTACGTTTCCTGATGGCATTTTCTGTTGCCATTACTGTACAGCAAACCGTTTCATCACAATCATTAAGTGTGAACACAACCGGTAACCCTGCCGATGCAAGCGCCATACTGGATGTTAGCAGCAACGGCAAAGGTGTGCTTGTACCACGTATGGACAAAACACAGAAAAATGCCATTGCAGCTCCTGCCAATGGTTTACTGGTTTATCAAACCGGTCCCGACAGTATTGGTTTTCATTATTATGATCTCCCAAATACCCAATGGGTCTACATCAATGCCAGTGGTTTTGCAACAGATACCATTGCCTGGAAACTTAACGGCAACAATAATGTAACCGATACCAGTTTTTTAGGAAGTATCAATAATAAAGCTTTAAAATTCAGGGTATTTGATACTACTTCAGGAATCGTTGACAGTACCAGTGGCAATACGGGCCTGGGTTATAAATCGCTTAGGGTAAATACAGGCGCAGGTTTTTATGCCAATACGGCCATGGGTTTTGGCGCCGGGCAGGCCTTAAGCAGTGGTTTTTCCAATACGGTTTTGGGAAGGGACGCACTTGCTTTGACTGGAGCTTCTCAACAAAATGTTGCCATTGGCGACAGTGCAATGGGCAGGGCTTCATCCATTGGCGGTACAACGGCAGTGGGCTTCCAGGCACTGAAACAAATAAATGGTATCGGTTTTTATACATTCAATACGGCTGTTGGCTACCTGTCTCAAAGCAGTCCAACCGGTACCATAAATGGCCCATTCAGTTTTTACAATACATCTGTTGGTGGCTATGCCATGGAACAAAATATGGCAGGATACGAAAATGTGGCTGTTGGTGTAAGTGCCCTCCGATCCAACGATTCCAGTGCCGGTAATGTGGCCATTGGAATGAATGCCATGTTCAGTCATAAACTCAATGGTTTTAGCAGCAATACAGCAGTAGGATCTTATGCATTATCTACCGATAGTATAGGATTCTGGAATACAGCTATCGGGGGAGATGCACTGCAGTTTAACAAAGACGGAAGTGTAAACACTGCCCTGGGTTTCAGATCAATGCGAAACCATAAAACCGGTGGTGAAAATACAGCACTGGGTGTAGGCACACTGGAGGCAGATTCGTCGGGTACACAGAATACTGCTGTTGGCCGGTCAGCCTTATTCTTAAACAAGGCCGGATCAAGAAATACGGTTGTTGGTGCTGAAGCAGGTGTTTTTAATAACGTCAATCAAACAAACCCTTTACAGGGCAGTGAAAATACTTATGTAGGTTTTAATACGGGCCGAACGGCAAATATTGGAAGAAAAAATGCTGTACTTGGCGCTTATGCCCTGGAGGGGTCTGGTACTTACGGCGACCAGCCCGCTTTTGATGCTTACAGCCGCAATAGTGTGGTGGGCGACTCAGCAGCATTACGCACTTATGGTAACGATAACGTGGCCATGGGCTTTAAGGCATTAAATGCAAACTTAGGAGGATCACGGCATGTGGCAATTGGCAGCAGGGCATTGATAAATACAATAGCCACCTATCCAAATACGGCGATCGGTTATTCAAGTTTAGACAGTAATACATCCGGCGGTGCCAATACCGCTGTTGGAAGTTTTTCCTTAAGTGCAAATAAAACCGGTATCAACAATGTGGCTGTAGGTAATGCAGCCATGTATGAAAGTACTACGGGCACCAACAATACTGCAGTTGGAAATGATGCAGGCAGGTTGATCAGTGCAAACCAGAATACTGTAGCAGGAGCTTCGGCTTTGAGGAATGATTCTACCGGTGCGGATAATGTGGCTGTTGGATATCAGGCTTCTTTCAGTGCAGATACTGCTTCTCAAACAACTGTTATTGGCAGGGGCGCTATGCTTTATAACAGAAAATCAGAGAATGTTGCGTTGGGAACATTTGCAGGTCTTACAGGAAACTATAATCCAGCCGTAACCAGCCTCCACCCAACCAGGTATACCGAAAATACTGTAATAGGATTCAGGGCTATGAATTCCAATGCAACCGGCCGTAAAAATGTAGCGATAGGATACAGGGCTTTTGCTGTAGGAGGAGATAATACTTATTCCTTTGAGGTTGGTTCCGGCCCGGCAACCTTACTTAGCCGTAATGTGGCCATTGGAGATAGTGCCATGACAGTATATACAGGTTCATCAGGTGTTGCAATTGGTGCAGATGCTATGAGCAGGGCCGGTTTAGCTTTTAACAATATTGCCATCGGAGACAGCGCCATGGGAAATGCTGCAATGGCAAGCGATAATGTGGCCATAGGATTTCATTCTTTAAAAAATGTAAACTTCGGATCGGCTGCAAATACCGGTAATACAGCAACAGGCGATTATAGTGGCAAATCTGTTACTACAGGTTACTGGAATACCATAAACGGTTTGGTGGCATTGGAAAATGCAACCACTGCCGCAGGAAATACGGTAATGGGTGTTTCTTCTTTCAGGAGTAATGTGGGTGGTTTCGATAATGTGGGTGTGGGTATCAACACCGGCTACCATGTTACCAGTGGCAACAACACTTACCTGGGCAGCTATGCCGGAGAAGGTACTGCCGGTTTCAGTACAGGCGGTTCAAATACCGGAACGGGTTTCTTTGCCTTAAACGATATACGGTCTGGTACATTAAATACTGCCATTGGCCGCCAGGCCCTTGCGGCTGATACCAGTGGAAGTTATAATGTGGCCGTGGGCGGTTATGCACTTTTAAATAACCGGGAAAGTGATTTTAATACAGCGGTAGGTTATAACTCTTTATTAATGCACAGGCGTGATGGATTCACTTATAATACCGGGATCGGTTCCTTTGCATTGGAGCAGGACAGCAGTGGTTTTCAAAATACAGGTGTGGGCACTTCTGCTTTCCGGAATAATAAAACAGGTTTTTATAATACCGGTGTGGGTATCAATGCCGGTTATCATCAAAAAGAATCCTACAATTCCTTTGTTGGAGCGTATTCGGGTTATGGCGAAAGGTCGCCTTATTCAAATTATGCAGCAGATACCGGCAATTACAATGCAGGCATTGGCGCCTTTGCCATGTACCGGATCGCCAATGGCAGTAATAATGTAGCCATGGGATACAGCGCTTTGTACAACGATTCAAGCGGCAACCTCAATACGGCTGTTGGTAACGGTGCCCTGTATTCGAATACAGGATCGCATACCAACCAGGCTTTTGGCTGGAATGCATTGTATAACTATGACGGCAATACGTTTGGCTATAATAATGCCTTTGGAGACCGGGCAGCTGAAGGCCTGCTTTCAGGAACACAAAATGTAATTATGGGTAGCTGGGCTTTTTTAAACCATAGTTCAGGGTCGTCAAATACTGCAATAGGTAATTATACCATGGGTGGCGGAACAACGGGCTCAAATAATACAGGCATTGGCCATAATGCATTATTTGGTACAAGTGCTGATGGAAATACAGCTTTGGGAAGCCTGGCCGGTAATAACAATACTACCGGAACCAACAATACTTTGATCGGCTATAATGCAGATGTTTCTGCAACAAATCTTACAAATGCATCAGCCATCGGGTATAACGCAACAGTAGCTCAAAGTAATTCTTTGGTGCTTGGCCAAACAGGTACTGATGTTGGTATTGGCACAACAACACCTGGAGCAAGACTTGATGTGAGCGGAGATTTTATTTTAGGCACAAACGGTACAGTGCTCACCCAGGTAGTAAAGGCAACTTTAGCAGGAATTATCGTACCCGTAATAGCTGCAACTAATACGCTTGCCGTTGATTATGCAGTTCCAAATGCAGTGGTTGGTGGCACTGTATCAATTTCTCCAAGTACGGCCCTGCCCACCGATGTGATCATTGGCTATGCAAGAGTTATCAGTGCCGGGAATGTAAGAGTTTCATATGCAAATATCGGTGGTGTTGCAAGTACTGCTTCAGGCGCAATGTCACTTTTTATTACTGTAATAAATTAATTATAATCATTATCGTCTAATTAAAAAACTACATCATGAAAATTATAAGATCTTTCTTCATGCTTACTGCTTGCCTTAGTGCAACAGCTATAGTATATGCCCAGGAAGTTAAACCTGAAATTACAAAAAAGCCGGAAGTAAGAACACCTGCTCCGCCGCCTGGGATAAAAATGCAACCCGAGCCTGTTCCTGCCCTTACCGATACCCCGGCTGTTACAGAAAATCCTGCAAAACTTAAAGCAGATGCAAAACCGGATGAACTGGAAAAACTGGAGGCCATACCATTAAAGAAAACTGATATTGCCACTCCTGGCGGGGAAGCGGGCCGTAAAATAATGGAGGGTAATACAAGCAGCCCCAAAGACCCCATATTCAGTCCATCAACCACCGATCCTGAACCAACAATGCCTGTTATAAAACCTGCAAAAAGCAACCGGCAACATCAATAAATATACATTTGTTTTTATACGCCACCTGTTCAATAAAAGCAGGTGGTTTTTTATTGGCCAATTAAATTAATTTCGCTTAAACCGTTTTATCATGATACAACGCATTCAATCCATCTGGTTATTACTGGCCGCAGCCTGTGCCTTTGCAGGATTTAAATTCTCTTTTTACAGTGGCACCAGATTAGCAGACCCGCTGTTGAAGGAACTGAATGGAACCGAAACCATTTTACTGATGATCACCGGTATTGCTGTTGGCGGACTTGCAATGATCACCATTTTTCTTTTCAAAAACAGAACCCTGCAGTTCAGGCTTTGTTTACTGGGCATTTTGCTGCAACTGGTATTGATCTATTTATACTACCGTGAAGTAACCGGTTTTACACAGGGCACTTATTCTTTAACCTCCATATTGCAACCCGCCATTTTACTTTCTTTTATACTGGCGGCTGTGGGCATACGCAAAGATGCAAAGATGGTGAAAGACAGTGACCGGCTGAGGTGATAAACCCCTTTTTAATCAATAGGTATTGCCGGGAAGGCGGGAACCAGATGTAAATCCCGATAGCTATCGGGATCAACATGACAGCGTGTTTGAGTATAAGTTTCAAAAAGTTGTAAATGCTTTTTCAGATTTTCCGGCTCCCCGGCTATCATCACTTACTACAACATAAAAAAAGCGCCCCTTCCGGGGCGCCCTTAGTTTTTAAAGATCCATGTGTAATCTTTATTGTTTGTGCCTGGTTTATTGTTTTATGAATTTGATGGCATTGCTCTCGCCATCACTGAATATGCCTTTCAGCATGTATGCACCTGCCGGCAAAGTGGTCATATCCATGTTGATGATGCTGCTGCCCGGTTGCAGGTTAACCGTAGTGCGCTGCAGTATCCTGCCATCCAGTGCGATAACCGCCAGGTTCACCACTTCAGCTTTGGTGGTATTGATCTTTAGCTGCGCCACATTACTTACCGGGTTGGGCATAAATCCGGCCAGTTCGATCGCTTTAACCGGGCTGCCCAGTTTTACAACGGCCGAATAGGTAACCTTGCCGTCGGCATCAATGATCTTGATGCGGTAGTACACATTTCCTGAAGGCGCTGTATAGTCATTGTAACTGAAAGGCAATGCACAGCGTGCCTGCGTAGCCGTTACAACCGTGATGCTTGCAAAATTCACCCCGTCGGTTGAACGTTCCAGGTTGAACTTGGCAAAGCTGGATGTACATTCTGCCTGCCAGTAAAGATTATTGACGTTATTGCCCTTTGAGCCGTTGAAATAAATGATCTTAATATCCAGTGTTCCTCCGGCAGGGTCAATTTTACCGACACCAAAAGGTGAGAACTGGGTGATACCGGTACGGGTTGCTGTATTGGCAGTGTTATCGCCAGATCCTACTGTGGGACCCCATGACAGGCCATAATGTGCAATTCCGATTATCAAGCCGGGATATCCTGTGAAATTGATCCCTTCCAGTGATTCGGGCCAGGCTACCGTCATATCAGCAGGAGCTGAGAATG
>CAZBIK010000124.1:0-9820 GCA_964491955.1 uncultured Ferruginibacter sp. | reverse complement strand
CCCTGGCCTTCAGCGATGGCATCCATCCCATTCAGCATTCAGGCCTGGTCTTAAAAGCCCTGCAATATGTAAAGAGTTTTGAAGGCACCATCATCCAGGTTCCGGATGATACCGGTATTGGTACAAACGGGTTGATGAACGAAGGCATTATCTCCACACAAATGGGTCTGCCGGGCAAGCCTTCCATGGCTGAAGAACTGATGGTGGCCCGTGATATCAAACTGGCCCGCTATGCCGGAAGCAAACTGCATTTTGCCGGTATCTCTTCACCCAAAAGTCTCGAATATATCAAACGGGCAAAAGAAGCGGGTATCGCCGTAACCTGTTCAATTGCCCCTTACCAGGTTTATTTTTGTGATGAAGACCTGCAGGATTATGACAGCAACCTCAAATTAAACCCACCGCTGCGGAACCGTGCCGATATGATGCTGGTGAGAAAGGCGCTGGCAGAAGGTGCCATTGACTGTGTGGCCTCACACCATATGCCCCAGCACTGGGACAATAAGACCTGCGAATTTGAATATGCCAAACCCGGTATGATCGGCCTCGAAACCATGTTTGCGGTTTTAACCGAATGTGGTTTATCCGCAGAAGATTTTGTGCAGATGCAAACGGTACAGGTGCGGAATATTTTCGGCCTGCCCGTTCCTGAAATAAAAGAAGGGGAACCGGCTTCCCTTACTATGTTCATACCCGAAACCGAATTTGTTTTTGATGCGGCCATGATACATTCCAAATCAAAGAACACGCCTTTCATTGGTAAAAAATTAAAAGGAAAAGTGATCGGCATTATTAACAGATCCCATCTACACCTGAATTAACAAAGCATGCAGATACCATTAAACGCTACCAAAAAAGGTTTACTCACCGGTTTGATCATGATCGGGCTGTCATTACTGTTGTATTATACCAAACAGCCGTTCGACAGCCCTACGCAATACCTGATCTATATTGCATATGCAGGCGGTATCGTATGGACGATCTATGCGTTTTCCAAAACGGAAGAGAACAACAATAAATTCGGAACATTTTTTCTGCAGGGATTCAAATGTTTTATCGTGATCACGCTGCTGATGGTGGTCTTTACCTATGTATTCAATAAAATGAATCCCGAATTCAAGGATGAGATGGTGAAGGCCTACCGGGAAGAAATGGTATCAAAAGGGAACACTACGCCGGATGAAATGCTGAAAAATATTGAAAAAGCCAAAGAATATTACCTCACCATGCTTTTATCCGGTGCTATATTTGGATATTTGCTGGCAGGTGCTGCCATAACCGCTGTCACCTCATTTTTATTTTTGAAGAGAAATTAATCAACATGGACCTGTCAATTGTTATCCCGTTATATAATGAAGAGGAATCCCTGCCCGAACTGTCGGCCTGGATCCAAAAAGTAATGCAGGAAAATAATTTCAGTTACGAAGTGATCATGATCGATGACGGCAGCACCGATGATTCCTGGAAAGTGGTTGAACAGCTCCGGTCCGCCAACCCAAACATAAAAGGCATCAAATTCCAGCGCAATTATGGAAAAAGTGCTGCCTTGAATGAGGGTTTTAAAGCTGCAAAGGGCGAAGTGGTGATCACGATGGATGCGGATATGCAGGACAGCCCGGATGAAATACCCGAACTGCGCAGGATGATCATAGAGGACGGTTTTGATATGGTGAGCGGTTGGAAGAAAAAAAGGTATGACAATACACTTACCAAGAACATCCCTTCCAAATTATTCAACGCAGCAGCACGGAGGAGTTCAAAAATAAAACTGCACGATTTCAACTGCGGGTTGAAATCATACAAGAGCAAAGTGATCAAGAGTATTGAGATCTATGGCGAAATGCACCGCTACATTCCCATCCTGGCCAAATGGGCCGGGTTCAGGAAGATCGGCGAAAAAGTGGTTGAGCACCGTGCCCGTAAATACGGCGTTACCAAATTCGGCTGGGAACGGTTCATCAACGGTTTTCTCGACCTGGGTTCAATCATGTTCGTTGGCAAATTCGGTAAACGGCCCATGCACTTTTTCGGGTTGTGGGGTACACTTTGCTTCCTGGCGGGTTTTCTCATCCTGTTATACCTCACCATTTCAAAATTCTTTTTCGATCAATCCGGTTTAACACAGCGGCCGCTTTTCTTTGTTGCCATCCTGGTCATGATCATCGGTTCGCAATTATTCCTGGCCGGGTTTATCGGTGAACTGATCTCCAGGAATTCACCGGAGAGAAACAGCTATTTAATTGAAGAGAAAACCGGTTTATAAAACTACCAGAAACCATGAATGTGATTATCATCGGCCCGGCTCATCCTTTACGCGGCGGTGGTATTACCACGTTCAATGAACGGCTGGCAAGGCAGTTTCAGGAGGAAGGGCACCGGGCCAGCATTTATTCTTTCGCGTTACAGTATCCCGGGTTTTTATTCCCCGGCAAATCACAGTTTACGAATGAGCCTGCTCCGGAAGGGCTGGACATCCATACCCGCATCAATTCAGTGAACCCGGTCAACTGGTTACTGGTGGGCAGGGAAATAAAAAAAGCATTACCCGATATCGTTATTGTCAGGTACTGGATCCCGCTGATGGGGCCCTGCCTGGGTACGATACTGCGCATCATCCGGAAAAATAAGCATACCCGGATCATTTGTATTGCAGATAACATCATCCCGCATGAAAAACGCCCTGGCGACAGCCTCTTCACCCGCTATTTTATAAAACCGGTTGATGCATTTATCACGATGAGTGAAAAAGTGATGCATGACCTTCGTTTGTTCAGCACCGTAAAAAAGGCCGTCCTCGTCCCCCATCCTTTGTACGATAATTTTGGAGAGAAGGTATCAAAGGAACAGGCCAGGATGAAACTGGGAATAGGCAATGATCAAAAAGTGATGCTGTTCTTTGGGTTTATCCGTAAATATAAAGGGCTGGATATTTTACTGGAATCAATGAAAATGTTAAAAGACCGTTCCCGGGAACCGAATTCCCGTTTTCAAATTCCTGTATTACTCATAGCCGGAGAATTTTATGAAGACAGGAAATTGTATGATGACCAGATCAACAGGCTTGGCATCAAAGACAACCTGATATTGCATACCCATTTTATTCCCGACACGGATGTAAAATATTATGTATGCGCCGCAGATGTGGTGATACAGCCTTACCGCAATGCCACCCAAAGCGGGGTAACACCACTCGCCTATCATTTTGAGGTACCGATGATCGTTACCAATGTGGGTGGATTGCCGGGCATGGTACCCGATAATAAAGCGGGCATGGTGGCAGAACCTGATGCAGCATCACTTGCAGAAAAAATAGTTGACTATTTTGATAAAGGTGAAAAATATTTTTTACCGCATTTACTGGAAGAAAAGAAAAAATTCAGCTGGACAAAAATGCTGGAAAGCATCCTTGAACTGGCCAATAGTAAGTAAATTGCCACACTAAACAGATTCAATGATCTACAGAAGCAAAGCGCCATTAAGGATCGGGCTGGCCGGTGGAGGAACAGATGTGAGTCCTTACAGCGACCTGTTTGGCGGTGCCATTTTAAATGCAACCATTTCCCTCTCTGCCTATGCAACCATTGAACCCCTGGCCGAAAACAGGATCATGGTAACAGCACTGGACCGGAATGAAGGGCAGCAGTATGATTGGATGAACAAACTTTCCATTGACGGGAAACTGGACCTGCTGAAAGGCGTGTACAACCGCATCCAGCAAGATCATCCATTTACATTACCGGGTTTGCGCTTATCTACTTTTGTGGATGCACCTGCCGGGTCAGGTCTGGGCACTTCTTCCACGCTGGTAGTTGCCATATTGGGCGCCTTTAAAGAAATGCTGAAGCTTCCAATGAATGAATACCAGCTGGCTCAATATGCATACGATATTGAACGCAACGACCTGCAACTGGCCGGCGGAAAACAGGACCAGTATGCAGCCACTTTTGGCGGTGTGAATTTTATGGAGTTTTATGCCGGTGATAAAGTGATCGTAAATCCATTGCGCATTAAACCCGAGTACCTGCACGAACTTGAAAATAACCTGGTTCTTTATTTTACGGCAACCTCCAGGGAAAGTGCGGCCATCATTAAAGAACAGGTAAAAAATGTTGAGGATAAAAATGAAAAAAGCATTGAGGCCATGCACCACCTGAAAGACCAGGCGAGAATGATGAAAGAGGCATTGCTGCAGGGAAGGCTGGATGAGATCGGACTGATACTGGATTATGGATTTGAACAGAAACGGAATATGGCCGCCAATATCAGCAACAGCAATATTGAAGAAGTATATCTTGCAGCCAAAGCAGCGGGCGCAACCGGTGGCAAGATCAGTGGTGCAGGCGGCGGCGGGTTCATGATATTCTATTGCCCGGGGAACACACGGTATGCAGTAATTAAATCCCTGTATAGTTTTGGAGGTGTGGTGAGGGATTATACATTTACCAAATATGGATTGACAACCTGGACGGCCCCCTGATCCTGATAGCTATCGGGACTCACATGTACTGCATACCTTTGCTCAACATAACAGAGAACCGCAATTAATCTCTATTTAAAAAAATTATGGAACAGATAAAAAATATTATAGAAGCTTCCATCCGTGTAAAACAGGATGTGCTGCAAAATGAAGAACTGCTGCAAACCGTTCAGGAATGCATTGCAGTTATCGTTCACGCATTTAAGAACGGCAACAAGGTACTCTTTTGCGGCAACGGGGGCAGTGCAGCCGATGCGCAACACCTGGCTGCAGAATTCAGCGGCCGTTTTTACACCGACAGGGATGCATTGCCCGCTGAGGCGCTGCATTGCAATTCTTCGTACCTCACGGCAGTGGCCAACGATTATGGCTATGACGTAGTCTATTCCCGTTTGGTAAAAGGCATTGGCAATAAAGGCGATGTGCTGGTAGGACTGAGCACTTCAGGCAACAGTGCCAATATTTACAATGCATTTGAAGTAGCAAAGGAAAAAGGGATGACCACGATCGCTTTTACCGGCCTGACCGGCGGAACACTGAAAACGCTTTCCGATCACCTGCTCAATATACCCTCAACCGATACCCCGCGTATACAGGAAAGCCATATTATGCTTGGGCATATCATTTGTCAACTGGTAGAAGCTGAATACTTCGGATGATCAGAGAAGCGATCATATTAGCAGGAGGATTGGGTACCAGGTTAAGAAGCGTGGTAAGTGATGTACCCAAGTGTATGGCACCGGTTAATGGCATACCCTTTATTAATTTTATTATTTCCTATCTTAAAAATGAAGGTGTTCAACGATTCATCTTATCGCTTGGATATAAAAGTGAAATGATCATTGAGCACGTAAACAAGACCTTTGCTCAGCTTGATATTGAATATGTAATTGAAGATACCCCACTGGGAACCGGCGGCGCTATTAAATTAGCCTGTGGTAAAACTAAGACCAATGATGTGTTAATTCTTAATGGGGATACGTTGTTTAATATTAACCTTAAAGATCTTGCTGAATTTCATAAAGATAAAAAAGCTGATTTTACAGTTGCATTAAAAGAGATGAAGGATTTTAACAGGTACGGTTCTGTTGAAACGGATAAAAATTTTGCCATAAAAGCCTTTCATGAAAAAAAATATTGTGAACAGGGTTTTATCAATGGCGGTGTTTATGCCTTAAACGTAAGTGGCTTTATGAATGAAGCATTACCGGATGTATTTTCCTTTGAAAAAGATTACCTGGAAAAAAATATCGGTAAGAAAAAATTCTATGGCCTGCCCTGCGAATACTATTTTATTGATATAGGCATTCCGGATGATTATGAACGTTTTATAAGAGATTATCATTTAATCCTTGATAAAAGCAAATACCATAAGAAAGATGCAGGTGATCATATTGCTGATGAATTTTTTAATGGACTCTTTTCTTTAATGACAATCTAAAACCGAATTTTGGCAATACCCTTAAATAAAATCGACAATACCTGGACACTCTTCCTCGACCGGGATGGCGTGATCAACCACGAGAAACACAATGACTATATCCACCACTGGGATGAATTTTATTTTTACGACGGCGTACCGGAAGCCATCGCTGTGTTTGCAAAAATATTCAACCGCATTGTTGTGGTCACCAATCAAAAGGGCGTTGGAAAAGGCGTTACCCTTTTACAGGACCTTGAGCAGATGCATAAGAACATGATCGCTGAAATTAAGCTCAGGGGCGGAAGGATCGATGCCGTTTATTTTTGTCCCGACCTGGAAGATGAAAGCCCGAACCGCAAACCAAACCCCGGCATGGGTTTACAGGCATTGAAGGATTTCCCGGAGATCGATCCTGCCAGGTCCATCATGATCGGCAATACCCTCAGCGATATGCAGTTTGGCCGCAACCTGGGTATGCAAACCATTTTCCTGCCAACCACCAGGCCCGAAGTGGATCTGAAAGATGAACGTATAGATGCAGTTTACGGATCTTTACTGGCTTTTGCCAATGATTTAAAGAGTCATGCATAAAAATTTAAGGCTTTAATTTTCATATCATATATGAACCACATAGAAAATAAGACACAATAGAAAACACATAGGCCTTCTATGTATTACCCTATGTTTCTATGCTCCTATGTGGTTCAAACCTTTATCCATAACCTTTGTTAAATTTTATCCCAAAACAATACCTTTACATCTGTCCTGTTTACGGATTAACTAATTTTATCGCATGAAGAAACGGGTTTGCTTTTTATTGTTCCTCTTTATGGGCAACATGGCTTTTGCACAATCAAAAGCCGATATAAAAATATTGCAGCAAAAGGAGGATTCATTAAGGGCGCTTGCAGTACAGATCATCCAGGGCCGCAATGCGGATGACCGGTTCACTGCAGACAGCAGTTTCACACGCATGCTGGTGCGTGCCTTAAAGACCAGGCATTCCTTCCACTACCCTTTCGAATCCTTCCAGACCGTTTCTGTGCTGTATGCACCCGATAGTGTTTTCCGCATTTTTACCTGGCAGATGGTCATCAATGAGAACGTGATCCGGCAGCACGGTGCCATACAGATGAAAACCTGGGATGGTTCCTTAAAATTATTCCCGCTCATTGATAAATCAGATGTTACGGGCAATGTGGCAGATACCATCGGCAATCATTTAGGCTGGATCGGCGCCATTTATTATAAACTGATCCTGAAAAAAAGCGGTAATCAGAATTATTATACCCTGCTGGGTTTTGATGAGAACAATATCCGCAGCAGCCGTAAGATCATTGAAGTGCTGCATTTTGCCAATGAAGAGCCGGTCTTTGGCGGCCGTTATTTCAGCTATGAAGAAGATTCGGTTTTTAAAACTTCGCAGAGCCGGTATATCATGGAATATAAAAAAGAAGCCGGGCCCAGGTTGAACTATGATAAGGATCTCGACATGATCATCCTGGAGCACCTTATTTCCGAATCAAAGGAACCGCATAAGAAATGGACCCTGGTAGGCGACGGCGATTATGAAGGTTTTAAATGGAAGAACGGGAAATGGGTGCACGTGGAAAAAGTATTTAACGTGGTCACACCAGATGGAGAAGCTCCCGTTCCAAACCCGATCAGGGACCCGTCCGGAAATATCGATGAAAATAAACTGAAAGGCACCGAACCGGTAAAGCCCAAGGGTAAAGGTAATGATTAGCTGAAAAAATTCGTGCTGTCAGCCTGAGCCTGTCGAAGGCGGGTTAGTATGAAATGAACACATTATACATCAAAAAAATTTCAGCCTGTCCCGATAGCTTTCGAAATACACTTTCCAACCACTGATTGTCAGCCTGAGCTTGTCGAAGGCGGATTAGTATAAATTGAACACTTTAAATATCAACAAATTGTCAAGTTGTCCCGATAGCTATCGGGATACACTTTCAATCCATCGTACTGTCAGCCTGAGCTTGTCGAAGGCGGGTTAGTATAAAAAGTATTTATGAAATATTATTATGTTTATATCCTTAAATGTAATGATGACAGCTATTATACAGGTGTAACCAATGATATTGAAAAACGTTTGAGAGAGCACAATGGTGATCAAGCTGTTACTTCATATACGTTCAACAGAAGGCCTGTTCGACTAGTATATAGCCAACAGTTCAATGATATAAAACAGGCAATTGAATTGGAAAAACAAATTAAAGGATGGAGCAGAAAGAAAAAAGAAGCACTGATAAATGAAGATTGGGAAAAATTAAAATTATATTCGAAAAATTATACTGATTTAAAAAAGAACTGCAGTAATTAATTATAACGCTCTTAACCCAACGAATGTCAGCCTGTCCTGATAGCTATCGGAATACACTTTCCACCACGGATTGTCAGCCTGAGCTTGTCGAAGGCGGGTTGAAAAAAATAACTCTCGATTGATAATGCCGTCTTCGACAAGCTCAGACTGACAGTACGTTTATTAATAAGGTGGGTTGAATTTATATTAACTGTCTTTTGAATATTGCCGTCATTGACTAGTCTGCCAGACCCGATAGTAATCGGAATATATTTTACACCACGGATTGTCAGCCTGAGCTTGTCGATGGTGGGTTGAAATAAAGTAAATCTCGATTGATAATGCCGTCTTCGACAAGCTCAGACTGACAGTACGATTAATTCAGGCTGACAGTACGTTTAATTCAGACTGACAGTAGGTTTGAAATCAACCCTCCACCAAAAAAGTTCCCAGGTCAATTATTTCACCTTCGCCCATTTTAAACTTTTCCAGGTCATCAAGTGCAAGATCACGCATGACCTCACTTTGATAAATAAGCGCATCACCCTTATATAAGGCAAAGTACAGGTCGGGATTAGATTCGGGATTTAAAAAATCCCTGAAATCGCCGCTTTTAAATGTTACCCGGCCTGCCCCGTTCTCATCCAGAGCACTTTTGCCCAGGTAATCATCTTCCATCAGGTCTTTTTCGTACAGCCTGAATTCGTAATCACTGCCGGTGAGCGGCGCATCACTGCCCTTGCGGATAAAGCTGGCCTTAACTTCTATGTTGATATCAGCGTCTAAGGAGAAATTGCTCATGGGTATTTGTTTTAGTTTTTTAAAGTTACGTTCGTTAACATAATTTATTTTAAGGTAAGAAGAAGAAAAAATGATCAATATTCAATGCTCAATGTTCAATTATCAAGTTAAGCAGATTTTAAATTAATTGCAGCTTAACCTAACAGAAGCCAATTGCATCTGGTTTGAGCATTGTTCATTGAACATTGTTTATTGAACATTACCTGACTAGTAATTAGTCATTTAATTTGAGAACTGCTAAAAATGCTTCCTGCGGTACCTCTACATTTCCGATCTGTTTCATCCGCTTCTTACCTTCTTTCTGCTTCTCCAGTAATTTACGTTTGCGGCTGATATCACCACCATAACATTTGGCGGTTACATCCTTGCGCATAGCCGAAATATTTTCACGGGCAACCACTTTGGCGCCGATGGCGGCCTGTATGGCTATCTGGAACTGTTGTTTGGGCAACAGTTCTTTCAGTTTTTCGCAAAGTTTGCGGCCAAATTCGTGTGCCCTTCCCCGGTGTATCAGGGCGCTTAATGCATCCACTTTTTCGCCGTTGAGTAAAATATCCATTTTCACAATATCACTGGGACGATACTCGATGGGGTGATAATCAAAGGAGGCATAACCACGCGTCATGCTTTTCAGCTTATCGTAAAAATCAAAAACGAACCCGGTGAGCGGCATTTCAAAACTCAACCCCCCAAGGGTGGGTGTAAGATAATGCTGACGTTTGAGGAATCCACGCTTTGTAATACACCAGGTAATTAAGTCTCCCATTTACTCCGGTTTTGTTATACACTTCGCCTTTTT
>CAZBIK010000123.1:0-9830 GCA_964491955.1 uncultured Ferruginibacter sp. | reverse complement strand
TTGATGGTGCCTTTAAGAAAAGCATTGATCGTAAATGAACACGATACCCTGCCCTATCCTGAAGGAACAGCCTGCGGGGATGTTTTAAAGGCCGGTGAAAAAGGCGGTGATTTTGCCAAAACAGCTTTCTGGGGACTGGGCGTTGCTTTCAGCTATGCCATCCTGCAAAAGATATTACACGTGATCGCAGAAACGCCATACTGGATCACACAGCAGACCAACAGGTTTTTTCCATCTGCAAAATTAAGCGGCGAAATAACTCCCGAATATTTAGGTGTGGGTTATATCATCGGGCCACGCATTGCCGGGGTATTGGTTGCCGGTGGTGTATTGAGCTGGTGGGTACTGATCCCGCTTTTATCTTCCATAGTACCTGCCGATGCCATTGCCATTCAGCTGAACAAACTGGGATACCTGGCAGATGTTGCCAAAGACGGCGGCAAGGGAGGATGGAATGCTGCCACACATACTTTTAATGATTATTCTTCTGCCATTTATTACGCGTTCATCCGCCAGATCGGTGCCGGTGCAGTTGCTGCAGGCGGTATCATTACGCTGATCAAAACCGTGCCCACGATCGTAAAATCAATCAAAGGCAGTATCAGCTCCATGAAAAACAATGCCGGTGAAACCAATAGTGTATTAAGAACAGAAAGGGACCTGAGTTTAAAAGTTGTAGGGCTGGGAAGTTTAGCGCTTGTTGCATTGATTGCCATATTGCCGCAGGTACCCGGCGACAGTATCCTGCAAAAAATACTGATCGGCATCCTGGTACTGATCTTTGGTGCCTTATTCGTTACCGTATCATCCAGGATCGTTGGTTTGATCGGCTCTTCCAATAACCCCATCAGCGGCATGACCATTGCCACGGTTATGGGTACCAGCTTAATATTTATTGCCGTGGGCTGGACGGGTGCAACCTATGAACCACTGGTTCTGGTAGTAGGCGGCATGATCTGTATTGCTGCGGCAAATGCCGGCGCCACTTCACAGGACCTGAAAAGCGGGTACATTGTTGGCGCCACGCCACGCAACCAGCAGATCGCATTGTTCGTCGGGGCCATTGTATCATCCATAGTAATTGGCATTACCATAAAATACCTGGATAAACCCAGCAGTGACATGGTTGCCCAGGGGATAACCCATGCCATCGGAACAGAAAAATTCCCTGCACCACAGGCAACGTTAATGGCTACACTGATCAAAGGGATCCTCAGTTTTAATCTGGACTGGCAGTATGTTTTTGTAGGTGTATTCGTGGCCGTTGTAATGGAACTCTGCGGTGTACGTTCTTTAAGTTTTGCCGTGGGTGCTTACCTGCCCCTGTCTACCACTTTGCCCATCGCCATTGGCGGTGCCATCAAAGGTTTGGTTGACCGCAAAAAGAAAAAAGATGGTGCCGAAACAAAACCGGAAGAAGATGAACTGGGTAAAGGAAGTTTATTTGCTACCGGCCTGGTTGCAGGCGGCGCTGTTGCCGGTGTGGTGATCGCCTTTATCGTGGGAAGCAGCAGCGGCGAAAAACTGTTGAATACCATCAGTATGGAACATGCCATCAGCAGTGGTATCGGTGTAAACCTGTATTATTTGCTGGGTGTACTTTTCTTTGCAGCCATGGGATGGATATTGTACAGGACAGCAATGAAAAAATAATCACAAGTATACTTAAATTTATAAGGCGGCGGGTTGCCGCCTTTTTTGCTATCTTAGTTAATTAAAAAAATTACAGGCATGAGCGATACAATCACATCAAACCGCCCCCAGGGCCATACCGGCAAACACCCACAGGCACTTCCCTATCTTTTTTTCTCCGAAATGTGGGAACGCTTTGGTTACTACCTGATGATCGGCATTTTTTTACTCTACCTCAAAAATGTAGAGCATGGTTTTGCCATGACCAATTCTGAAGCTTCTGACCTGTATGGCACTTTTATCGCTTTGGTGTTTCTTACACCATTTATCGGCGGGCTTTTGGCCGACCGCTATTTTGGTTACCGGCGTTCCATTATCGCCGGCGGGTTGATGATGGGTACCGGTTATTGCCTGATGGCCGTGCACAGTTTACCCATGCTGTATTTAAGTATGGCGCTGGTGATCTTTGGAAACGGATTCTTTAAACCCAATATTTCCACCCTGCTGGGTAATTTATACAATGCCCCTGAATACATTAAAAGAAAAGATGAAGGTTATAATATCTTTTACATGGGTATCAATATCGGCGCCTTCATCTGTAATTTTTTCAGCGCTGCCATCATCATTTTGTGGGGCTGGAAATATGCGTTTGTGGCTGCAGGTGTGGGCATGTTCCTGGGTGTAGCCATTTTTATGATGGGTACCCGTCATTATGCTTCCGGTGATATCCGGAAACCCATGACCAAAGAAGATATGCCTTTTTCAAGGATCGTAATAACCATTTTCATACCTGCCATCATTGCGGGTGTAATTGGCTGGATGATACCCGGTAATATTTTCGGGAGCGACAGTACCGATGCTTTCATCTTTGCCTGTATCCCGGTCATTTATTTTTATGCATCCCTGTATTTCAGGGCCGAAGCATCCGAGAAAAGGCCAATCGCAGCTTTACTGGCTATTTTTGCCGCGGTGGTCATGTTCTGGGCCGTATTCAAACAAAACGGTACGGCGCTTACCATCTGGGCAGATAATTTTACCGACAGGCAGGTATCCGGTACGGTAGGTGATGTGTTCAGGGGCTTAAAACAGGCCGAGGATGTAACCTATAAAAAAGATACCGTTAATTTATATGATGGCATGTTCCGGATACAGAAAGATGCGGAAGGCAAAGTAATTAAAGCTTTCGATTATCCTGTGTATTTTAAAAATGTTGTTCCCGAAAACCTGCCTGCTGATGGCGGCCATGCCACATTGTGGGCCACACCCATCAGCCAGTCCATAAACCCCGGCTGGGTAATTCTATTAACCCCGCTGGTGGTTGCATTCTTTGCATTCCTTAGAAGGAAAAATAAAGAACCGTCAACCGCCACAAAAATTGCATTTGGATTATTGATCTCTGCGCTATCTGTTTTGGTGATGGTTGCCGCAGTTCATGTGAGTGGCAATGGCAGCGAAAAAGCAAGTGTGTGGTGGCTGCTTGGAACATACGGGGTTATTACTGTGGGAGAATTATTATTAAGCCCCATGGGATTGTCACTGGTATCCAAATTAAGCCCGGTTCGTTTAACCTCGCTGATGATGGGCGGATGGTTCTTAGCCACATCCATCGGCAATAAATTATCGGGCATACTGGCCACCATGTGGGATGGTTATGAAGACAAAGCCAATTTCTTCTGGGTGAATTTTGTGCTGCTGATGATCGCTACTTTTATCATTTTTGCGATGTTGAAATGGTTAAACAGGATCATGAAGGAAAAGGGAGTGAGTTAAGATGCCGATACTGGATACTGGATACTGGATGCTTGATCGGATTCTGCCAGCATCCAGCATCCATTCTTCTAAATAAAATCCAAATGTGGAAACTTACTGCCCAGTATCATCTTATCATCTGCCCCAAGCCATTTGTTTAAAACGGTAGCATACACATTTTTAAAATCAACGGTATGTTTCAGGTCGCCTTCATTCAGATCAGCGAGGTCGGGCATCGCATTCAATATTCCCTTTTCCTTTAAACCGCCACTGATAAAAAACATATTATTGGCCGTTCCGTGATCGGTACCATTGCTGGCATTCTGGCTAACCCTGCGGCCAAATTCGCTGAAGGTCATCATCAATACATCCTCAAAACGGTTATTGCTTTTCAGGTCGGCTGTAAATGCCTTTACCGCATCATTCAGTTCGGTGAACAGTCGTTTCTGCTGGTTATCCTGGTTCACGTGTGTATCAAAACTGCCCAGTGAAACATAATACACTTTGGTATTGATATCAGAAAAGACCAGTGAAGCGATCGTTTTCAGGTCTTTACCCAATGTGGTGTTGGGATATACCTGGGACGTTGGATGAATTTTACTTTGCTTAAAAATATATTCAGCACTGCTGAGCGTGGCGCTCATGGTCTTGTATAAATAATCAATGGGTTCTTCCCCATACCGGTGGTCGCTGTTGATGTCTTTGATAAACCGGCCGTTGCTGGTATTGTATAATTTCTTCGGGTCCTTAAATGCCAGTCCTTTATTTTCTTCGCCTTTTAGGGCCAGGCTCAGTACATCATCCAGTTCCATGGCATGGGTTGGTTTATCGCATCCCCTGCACTGTGCATCTAAATAGCGGCCAAGCCATCCCGTATTGATATATTCATTGCTTTCACTGGCGCTGTGCCAGATGTCCATACTTCTGAAATGCGACCGGTCCGGATTGGGATAACCCACACTGTTCATGATGGCCAGGCTTCCGTCATCATACAGGTCCTTAAAAACCTCCAGTGCCGGGTTCAGCCCGGTATCACCGGTTAATGACAAAGCTTTATCCTTTGCAATAGCAAGTCTTGGCCTTTCCCGGTAATAGATATCATTGCGTACAGGTATCACCGTGTTCAATCCGTCGTTACCGCCGCTGAACTGGATCACCACCACCACTTTATTCCCCGGCGGCACCATCATGGGCCTTTCAAATGCCTTTAAAAATTTAGGTAGCATGAATGAGGCTGTTGCCAGTGATCCTACCTGTAAAAATTCTTTGCGTTTGATCAGCATAATAATAGGTTTACCCCCCAACCCCCTAAAGGGGGAGTTTGCACTCCACCTCTTTAAAAAGCCTTTGATTGAAGGAGATTCTGATTATTCATATTTTAAAAAGTACTTAAAAAATTAAACTCCCAGTTCCCCCTTTAGGGGGCGGAGGGGGTTTAACACAATTGGTATTCCGGCGTACTCATCAGGTTTATAACAGCACTCCTGGTATAGTTTTCCCGGCTTTCGGTATTCAGGTATTTTTCAAGTACCGCATTGCTTACTTTGCCCTTTGTTTGTAAAACCGTGGCTGTTATTTTTTCCAGTAACTGATCCCGCTGTGTTTTTTCAAATATTTTATATACTGCCGGCCAGTCAATGGCAGCGGTGCCGCCCTTTACCGTATCTTTTATTTTTTTAGCAGCCATTTCCCGCATGCCCATCTGCACGTCATCATCCGGTTTGGGCATGATCTCCAGTGCATCGTTTGCAGACAGTATCTGCGGTATGCGCAGGCGAAGCATTAAGGAACTGCTGTCGATCCAGTTTTTGCCGCCCGGCCAGCCGGCTACGTTAGGCGGAAAAAACAATACCTGGCCCAATGCCCGCTGAAACAAAAGCTGCGACTGTTCATTTTCAAGTTGCATGGGCAAAAGCCTGCGGATGCCTGCCAGCAGTTCAACCGGTGATTTGATGCGGGTGCCGATATTTTTTTCATCATAAAACCATTCGCTGGTATAGATATCTTCCAGCATTTTTAAAATATCATACCGGTTATTGTAAAAACGGTTACCCAGCCATTGCATCTTTTCTTCGGGCACCTGTTCATTTACAAAATGACGGCAGATCTTCCGGCTGATATAATGGGCTGTTTGCTTTTGCTCCAGCAGTATGTCCAGGATATCATCCCCGTCAAAATTACCGGTACGCCCCAAAAAAGTCTTGCTGCCGGTATCATGCTGGTTCTTCCTGAAAACAAATTCACCGGCGGCATTAAATGCCCAGCCGGTAAAGGCCCTGGCAGCTTCTTTTACATCGTTTTCGGTATAGTTGCCCCTGCCCATGGTAAACAGTTCCATTACTTCACGGGCAAAATTCTCATTGGGTTTTTGTTTGCGGTTTTGCTGGTTGTTTAAAAACTGCAGCATGGCCGGCGATTTACTCACAGCTTTAAGCATATCGCCAAAACTGCCCAGTGCATTTGTACGGATGATGTGCAGAAGTTCCTGCTGAAAAAAACTGTTTTGTATGCGGCATGCAAAATGCCCGTGCCAGAACAGGCTCATTTTTTCACGAAGTTGTGCTTCGCTGCTGATCATTTTTTGCAGCCAGTGCAGGTTCATTGTTTTTATATCTTCCCGGGATTGTTCCCTGATCTTTTTCCTGGTTTCAGGATCGTTCATAGCCTTTTGAATTTGCTTAGGGTCGGTGCTGCCCATCAGGTATTCATCGGCGGGGTTTTTGGTAACTTCGATCTTTTCAACCGGTGTGGATGAACGGGTTACCAGTAATGCCCACATTTTTTTTTGAGAAATGGTATCCAGCGAACCGGCAGTTTCGGCCGTGGGGCCAAAAGCGCTTCGCCAGAGTAAGTGCTGATTTTTTAACCGGTTGGATGCCGCCATAGCAATAATATCATTTTAACTGATCAGTAGAACGGGTATAAGACTTGCCAATTACCCGTTGGTTTAAAACGTAAATGTAAACTTATCTGCCCTTAAAAAAATACAGGCAGGCCTTTTACCCGCCGGTTTACCTGCTGATGGCTTTTTCCTTTCATCCATTTAACCCGGAAAATGATGCCGGCATCCCTTAATTTTTAATATATTTAAGCTTGTTTAAATCTGATGCTGCTTAAATCCTTTTAATAAAATTAAAATACAACTGTATGCGGATCATAAAATTCATTTGCTGCTGTGCTATGTTATTGGTTACGGGACCCTCTTTTTCACAAACCATGTGGAAATATTTTTCGCCGGAAGATTTTGATGCCCGCCGGAAAAAAGTGATGGAAAAGATCGGTGATGGCATTTTGGTGCTCCAGGCAGCGGAAATGACCGAAGCCTATATCAAGTTCAGGCAGGACAATAATTTTTATTACCTCACCGGTGTGGAAGTACCTGATGCTGTGTTGATCATCGACGGCAAAAGAAAAGAATCCGTTTTACTGGTTCCGGATCATATATCCAATGACATCAGGGAAGAAGCCCATATAAAAGCAGGCGAAAAAGATGCTGCAGCTTATAAATTCAACAGGGTTGTATCAAAAACCTGGTTTACCAATATCCTGCAACGTTATGCCGACGGCGGGCAACCGTTTTACCTGCAGCAATCCCCGCAGGAAATGGCTGAGATGAGCCGCGACCGCTGCATGATGATCCGTACCAGCAGGTTGGCCGATCCCTGGGACGGGCGTTTGTCCAAAGAAGTAAATTTTTACAATAAAATAAAAGAGCGTTTCCCCGCCACAGTTGTTCATGACATCACCCCCGTTTTGGATGAAATGCGCTGGGTGAAAGACAAAAAAGAGATCGCCGTACTCAGGGAATGCGGCCGCATCGGCTGCCTGGGCATTAATGAAGCCATTAAAGTAACAAGACCCGGCATTTATGAATACCAGACCGTAGCAGCCTGCGATTTTATTTATGATGACAATGGTTCTGCAGGGCCGGCCTATTTTGCCATTGCCGCCTCCGGTGAAAGGGGATTGATCTGGCACTACAATGCCAACAACCACAAACTGGAAGCCGGCACCGTATTGCTGATCGATTATGCACCCGAAGTGAACTATTATGTAACTGATATTACCCGCACCTGGCCGGTGCAGGGAGAATTTTCTGCTGAGCAGCTGAAATTTTACAACTGCGTCCGAGAAACCCGGGATGCCATCATTGCCGCTATGAAACCGGGCATAACCATGAACGATATGCGAAATGTGGGAAAAGAAGTGTACAAAAAACACGGGCTTGAAAAATACTGGTTCGGGTATGTTGGACATTTTGTAGGCATGGCGGTACACGATGTGGGCCCATACGACAAACCCTTTGTGGAAGGCGTGGTATTTAATGTAGAACCTATACTGGAAGATAAAGAGAAGAAAATCCATATCCGCCTTGAGGATACGATCGTGATCACGGCAACGGGTTCGGAGAACCTTACCCCTCAATCACCTGTTGAACCAAAAGCCATTTATGCTTTGATGAAAGAGAAAGGTGTTGGAGAAAAATAGGCAGGCCACTGAATCATTAAAGTTTTTGGGTTGTTTTCCTGGCAGCTGAAAAAATCCCCTTCCAGAGCAGGGTGAAAAATGATTTGGTTTTATCCCGTTCGTAATTAATCGCTTCTGTCCGGGTAACTCCATTTTGCGGGTTGCTGTTTTTCATGAGTGCATTGGCCAATATACTTTCCAGTCCCTTCTTTTTGGTGTCGCCGGAATCAATTTTTAAAACATCGAGTTTAAGATCAGCGTACAATATGGTTGCAACGCCTCTGGCAACATAGTCGGTACCGGTCATGTTAAAGGTTAGTTTGTTTATACGCCCTCTTTTTATAGACGCCATTCCCAATGGCTCAATGAGCGGGTTCAGGGAAACTGCGTTGAAACCGCCAGCAGTTCCTGATACATCAAAAGCCCCATTGCTGCTGTTGAGCGGAAGTTTCCAAACCGTATGAACCTGGCTGATACCCATGAAGCTTGCCGTTGCATCCAGCAAAAGTAAATTGTTCCTGCTGATCAGGTCGCTGATATTGGTTACGTTGGATACTGTTCCATTTATGTTCTTAAAAAAAACTTCCCCTGTTTGTCTGGAAATATTACTCTTTTCGGAATAAGCCACCAACCCGTTTTTGATGACCAGTTTTTTGATGCTGAACGGGAATTTGATCTTATGTATCAACTGGTGTGGATATTTTCCAACCTTGCTTGACGGGTTTTCGGCAACGGTCCTGTCAATATAAATTTTCATGATGGGCTGAAGAGTCGCCAATCTGGCTTCCAGCCTTTGCTTCGATATCATCAACCTGGTATCGATGCCGCTTAACTCAATATTATTAAATTCCATGTTGTACAGGTCCTCCTGGTGCTTCAGGATTTTTGAAAAAGTTGTTGCCGTAAACAGGGGCTTTACGGTAAAATTTTTTATCCGCACAGAAGCATTGGCATTGTTAATGTCAAATGCACCTATCTTAATGCTGTACCTGCTGTCCTCCGTCATGAAAGAAAATCCATCGGCCGTTAATTTCCAGTTGCTGCTGCTGATGAGATTTTTTACATGGGTACCGGAATCCAGTTTTTGAATGTCGACCGCATTGAATTTTACATGACTGATGATGATGGGCGGGTTATTGGGCTTTGCCCGGTTGTAGACGTGTATATCGGTATTGCCAACTGATATTTTGTTCACCAGTGCTTTGTCAAAATAATTGTTATCAATTTCCAGTTCATCTTTAATGGTATCAGCCATTTTCATTTGCCTGCGGTAAAAAGTAAGCATGCCGCCATCGCTGATCAGTTCTTCGGCCTGCAACTGCTGTTGCAGGATAAATGCATCGGTTGAGATATTATTGATAGCGGTGTTGCTGATATCAAATATCACCTGGCCCCCGCTGTTCTCTTGCTGAAACTTTTTAATCCGGATAAACTTTCCCGGTGCATTGTATTCCACATCCGTAAAGGTTGCCGTATGCTTATCGCCGATGATATAGATTTCTTTCACGGTAGCTACGATATCTTTTATAAAATAGCTAATGATGTTCTGGTAATCCCTTGAACTGTCGATCCTGAATTTATTCAGATGAACCTGGATACTACGCAGCGCAGTATGCGGTACGCCGGATTTATCTGCAAAATTCAAAAAGCCGTCTTCAATGATGATCTCTTTTGCATGGATACTGTTGAATTTACCCAGCAGTTTTTCATAAATGGCCAGGCTGTCGGTACTGTTCAGTATCTTTTTTTCTTTTTTTCCCGAACTTATGATGTAAACAACCGGGTGCCTGATCAGAATTGAATTTGCTTCAATCGACGAATTGTTGAGCAACCTCCGGATATCCGCACCTTTTATAGCAACCTCATCAACCTGAATATTGTAAATGAAGGCTGAAGATGCAGTATCAAACTGCTGCAGCTGCTGCAGTAAAGAATCTGACTGGAGCGTAACCCCGTAAAAGGAAGCATTGCCAGTTACTTCA
>CAZBIK010000122.1:0-9853 GCA_964491955.1 uncultured Ferruginibacter sp. | reverse complement strand
CACCAACACCCAATGCAGGTAGTACAGGCGTAACCGATATGCCCTGTGACTGCAGGATCACCAGCAGGCCGATACAAAAGATGATCACACTTACAATATTGCTGATGATGGAAGAAGAGGGGATAACTGTATCCGAATCGGCTGATTTGATCCTGATCATCCCGGCAACGATCCTCGAAATGATGAGGGTAGCAGAAAAAATATAAAAAATGACCAGCCCGTTCTCGATCCAGGTATAAAACCTGCTTTCCATCTCCACCTGCTTTAAGCCCAGGTAGATCCCCAATGCCAGCGCCCAGGGGATTACCCAGGTACGTATGGTTTTAATGATCAGGTCATCGGATTTGAGGGAGGTTTTGGCAGCGAGTTTTGCAGTTAAAGGCATGATCACTTTGTGCAAAAAGATACCGGCCAGCAGGCCGGAACCAATATAAACAGCCAATATCAGTATTTCCTGGTTGGTCATTGCAACAGTATTTTATTTATCACCGCTGCAAATTTACTGGATATGCAATAGACCAAGCCGTTAAAATATGATCAACCGGAAAATTACTGAATAGCCGGTTTTTCCAGCGGCTTTACGGGTAGTTTTGTAAGCGGCATTTCCACGGTAAGTTCACAGCCATTTCCGGGAGTGGACCTGAGTTTGATCTTACCGGAGAACATTTCTGCACGCCTTTTTATATTTTCCAGTCCGATACCATCCTTAAAGGAAACGGGATCAAAGCCTTTACCGTTATCTGTAATACTCAGTTTGATTGATTTCTGGGTCATCCAGAGTTTGATCCTGACTTTTTCTGCCCCGGCATGTTTCACTATATTGTTCAGCTGTTCCTGCACGATCCGGTACAGGTTGATCTGCATATCACTGTTAACCATATCGTTTTTGATGTCATCAACCTGCAGGTCAATTTTAAACTGGTTTGTTTTCTGCAATGGTTCCACCAGCATCTGGATCACATCCTTCAGGGAAGCTTCTTCTTTTGCGTATGGGGTTAACCGGTGTGAAAGGTTCCGGAGGTCACCGATGGCCTCATGAATATAATCCCTGCAGCTGTTCAGGATGTCTTTTTCTTCCCGTTTAATGTTGCCCGATTTAATGGCCATGCCAAGGTAAAGCAGGGTGGCACCCAGCAACTGGTTCACGTTATCATGCAACTCCATACCCAGTTCCCGCCTTTCTTTTTCCTGGGCGTCGGTGATGGCTATGGCAACCTGCCTTTCATGTTCTTTTTCTTTGGTCACATCCTGCATGGCGCCGATCATCCGAATGGGCAATCCATCGTCATTGTAAACTATGAATGCCCGGTCCAGTATATTCTTGTAGGAATGATCCGTACAGTGGTACCGGTATTCAAACTGGATGGTTTGTGCACCGCTGTTAAAGGCATCGTCCAGGAGGTCGCATACCGTTGTATAATCATCCGGGTGAATATTGTTCTTCCACCACTTTGCACCATTTTCGATCTCAGACCTGGTATACCCGAACATTTTGGTGATGTTGTGATTATAAACGATCGAATCATGCAGGATATCCCAGTCCCAGACCGTATCACTGGTTGCACGCGACAAAATTTCAAACCGTTCGATGGCCACCCTTATTTTTTCTTCATTTTTTTTACGTTCTGTCACATTACGGCCGAAAGCCAGCACCTTACCGTCTTCCAGTAAACCGGCCTTTACTTCAAGGTCGATCACTGAATGGTCCCTGCATTTAAGCTGCCTGTAAAAAGTGATCGTTTCGCCCTTCAGCAATGCCTGGTGTTTTTCAGCACTGATGCGCATATCTCCAACCAGTATATCGCCAAGGGTTAGTTGTTTTTCAGCAAATTCCTCCCTGCTGTAACCGGTTATGCTGCATACACTGTTGTTAAATTCATGGATCGTTCCGTCCAGTGAAAAGATCAGTATGGCATCGCTGGCCTGTTCAAACAGGTTCCTGTATTTTTCCTCGGTCTTTTGTATTAAAATTTCCCGTTCCTTTTTATCAGTGATATCCAGCAGCATATTTACGGTTCCGGTAAGTTCACCCGATGCATTGAACATGGGGGCAGGGGTGGGAAGCACATGCCTGATTTTACCATCGGGCCTTTGAACCAGGATCTCATTTCCAAGAACAGGCCTTGCTTCTTTCAGGGCTATGGCCATCGGGCTGTTGTCGTGCGGCAGGATGGTGCCATCCGCGTTAAACAGTTTCCAGGAACCGCACCAGCGGTCTTTGCCTGCCACCGGTTCCCTTCCCCAGAGGTTTATGGCTGCTTTATTATAGATCTTCAAATAGCCATGTTTATCACAGGTATAAACTGCCTCGGGCATATTCTCGATCATATCCCTGAGCTGCCTTTCATTGTCTTTTAATTCATCTGCGATCCTTTTCTTTTCCGTGATGTCATTAAAGACCATCACTGCACCGATAATATTGCCCTGCAGGTCAAAGATCGGTGAACCATTATTGCTGATAACGAGGTTTTCCCCGTTTCGTTTTTGTAAAATGGTATTGTTCTCTGCTTCAATTACCCTGCCTTCCTGGATGATGCGGGTAACAATATTATCAAACGGCTTTCCGGTTTCTTCATTCTTTACATTATACACAGTCTGCAGCATCTTATTTTTTACATCATTGTTCTTCCACCCGGTCAGTTTTTCTGCAGAGGGGTTCATATAAATGATCTTCCCGTCCTTACCGGTAGTGATCAAACCTTCACTGATGCTTTTCAGAGTAACGCCAAGATGTTCTTTCTGCAGCAGCAGGGTGTCGCCGATATGGGTGGCTTTTTTGATCTCCTTCTGCAGTAAATAAAACAGCAGGATGATAAAAATAATGGAAACCGCAATTCCCCAAAAAGCAATGCTGTTATTGGAATTGTGGGCAAGGTTAAATATTTTTTTGGATTGGCCGAGTGAATCAAGCAACCGGGCATTGATCAACTGGTGCACTTTTAAAATGGAGTCAGTGAGCAGGATACCCTTTTCAGTTGCTATTAAAGACATCGCTTCAGCATTTTTGTTCAATTCACAAAGTGAATTTACCCGCTGCATGAATTCTGTCTTTTCCTTCACCAGCCGGCCAAATGTGGAAAAAAGTGCCGGGCCAACAGATGAACGGTTGCGGTTCTGGATCTCCTTAAGTGAGCTGTTGTGGGTGCGGATTGAATTGATCTGCGCCTGGAAATTGGTTTTAAATGCCGGGTTGCCTGTTGAGGCATAACCCCTCATGGCTGATTCTGCTGACTGGATATTGAGGAACAGGTCATCAAACATATCCTGCTCCGCCGCCATTTCATTTTGCTTATGATAATCAGCGATCAGCCATTTGTTTTGAAAAGTAAACCAGTAAATGGCCGAAACCAGCAGTAATAACGTAACGATAAATGCCGCAAGCAGCATTCGTTTTCTGTCGAAACGGGCAGGTTTAAGGATCAAGGATATGGACATTTTATGGGGGAAATCATTTTATACTTTGAAAATATGCTTCTTTCCCTTTGAAAAAATACTTACAAATATGATACCGTAAATTTACTTATATACCGGCCATTAATTATAAGATAATATTTCCATACTGTTTCATTTGACATACATAGGGTTAGCGATGCAATAACCTGAAATTATTTTAGTGTACCCAGACCCGATATTTTATTCATCAGGTTATGATAATGGGTTATTTTAGCAGGCCAAATACTAAAAAGCATGATATTAAAAAAAACTGTATCCTCATTCGGGTTCCTTTTCCTGTACTTCGGCACCGCATTTACCCAGCCGGTTCCTGCACCTGTTTCCCATTTTGGTTTTAATATCGGCGACAATTACCAACTTGCCACATTTACCCAAACTGAATCGTATTTTAAAAAACTGGGTGAACAGTCAGATAAGGCCACATTTACCGTGATCGGTAAAACAGAAGAGGGAAGAGACCAGTTCATGCTGGTGGTAACATCAGCTGAAAATCAAAAAAAACTGGATGAGTATAAAAGGATATCTCAACAATTGGCAAACGCAGAAATTTCGGCCGAAGCAGCAGCTCAAATGAGTAAAACGGGGAAGGCCGTGGTTTGGATCGACGGTGGGTTACACTCAACCGAAACCGTGGGTATTCACCAGCTGATCGAAACGGCATACCAGTTGCTGAGCCGCAACGATGATGAAACAAAACGCATCCTGGATGATGTGATCATATTAATGACACATGCCAATCCCGATGGCCAGGAACTGATGAGTAACTGGTATATGCGGGAAAGCAACCCCGAAAAAAGAAGCACATCCAATTTGCCCAGGTTGTATGAAAAATATGCCGGTCATGATAACAACCGGGATTTTTATATGCAGAACCTGAAGGAATCGCAGAATATCGGCCGGCAACTCTTCATTGAGTGGATACCGCAGATCATGTACAACCATCACCAGTCCGGCCCTGCCGGCTCCGTGGTTGCAGGTGCCCCTTACCGTGACCCGTTCAATTATGTATTTGACCCCCTGATCGTTACCGGGCTGGATGCCATCGGGGCAGCTATGCAAAACCGGTTGAATGCAGAAGGCAAACCCGGTTATACCAGTAAATCAGGTTCCGTGTTCTCCACCTGGTACAATGGCGGTCTGCGGACCACCACGTATTTTCACAACATGATCGGGTTGCTCACCGAGATCGTGGGCAGTCCAAATCCATCAACGATACCATTGGTGCCTTCCAGGCTGATCCCCAATGCAGCAACACCCAACCCGGTAGTGCCGCAGAAATGGCTGTTCCGGCAGTCCATTGATTATTCTGTTTCCCTAAACTATGCTGTTCTGAACTATGCCTCCAGGCACCGGGATGAACTGCTGATGAATATTTACCGGATGAGAATAAATTGTATCGATCAGGGCAATACTGATACCTGGTCGCGTTCCCCGTCCAAAATTGAAGCCATGAACAGGCTGTACCGGGATTCGGTAAAAAAAGCAAACCCATTGGCAGATGTCAGCCGCAGCAGCGGCAGTATCCCGGCCAGGTTTTACGACAGTGTGATGCAGCATATTGCGTTTAAAGATCCCCGTGGTTATATCATTCCTGCAGACCAGCCTGACCCCGGTACGGCAGTTGAATTTTTGAATGCACTGATCCGTACCGGTATTGTTGTGCACCAGGCAACTGCAGATTTTACAGTTGCCGGAAAAAAATACCCTGCCCGTTCTTACATTGTAAAAACCAACCAGGCTTTCAGGCCACACGTACTCGATATGTTTGAACCACAGGACCATCCCAATGACTTTCAATTCCCCGGCGGCCCGCCGGTAGCGCCATACGATGCGGCAGGCTGGACACTTGCTTACCAGATGGGTGTGCAGTTTGACAGGATACTGGAATCTTTTGACGGGCCGTTTATGAAATTCCCCAGGGGGACATTAATAAGCATACCGGGAACAACTGTAAAAAATTCACCCGCAGGATATGTATTGGATGCAAGGGCAAACCATTCTTTTAAAGCAGTGAATGCCCTGATCAATGGAGGTGTTGATGTGTACAGGATCCCGCAGGTTCAGGAAGGATCGGCATACAGCAATGGGTCATTTTTTATTCCAAACAGTATCAAAGCAAAATCGCTCATTGATAAAACAGTAAAAGAAAACCCCGTTCAGTTTATTGCTGCAACACAAAAACCCAATTCGCTTTCACCGGTAAAAAAGGCACGCATCGCCCTGTGGGATACGTATGGCGGTTCCATGCCGTCCGGCTGGGTAAGATGGATATTTGAAAAGTTTGATTTTGCTTACGATATCATTTACCCGAAAGACATTGATAACGGGAACCTGGCATCAAAATATGACCTCATTGTTTTTGTACAGGGCGCCATACCGCCTGTCGGAAGCCGCAGTTCACAAACCGGCAGCGGTGCAGGGAATATCGATAACCTGCCGGATGAATTTAAGCACATGACAGGCCGCATCACAGCAGACAGATCCATACCCCGGCTTAAATTATTTTTAGAGCAGGGTGGCCATATTGTAACCATCGGAAGCAGTACACAACTGGCCTATCATATAGGCTTACCCGTAAAAGATGCCATGGTGGAGATTGTTAACGGGGAAGAAAGGCCATTGCCCCGGGAAAAATATTTTACACCGGGCAGCATTTTACAAATGACAGTTGACACCGGTCTGCCGGCAACATCCGGGTTAAAACGCCAAACAGATGTGTATTTTAACAGCAACCCTGTTTTTAAACTGAACCCGGACGCAGTGAACACAGGGTTGATAAAACCGCTGGCCTGGTTTGGAAATGAAAAGGTCCTGCGCAGCGGCTGGAGCTGGGGCGAAGCCTATTTAAAGAACGGCATCACTGCTTTTGAGGCAAATGTAGGAAAGGGAAAATTAGTTGCCTTTGGACCCGAGATCGCATTCAGGGCACAGTCATACGGGACCTTTAAATTTTTATTCAATCAGTTATACCGCGGAAATTAAAAAATTACCCGGTGAATTTTAAAGCTGCTGTTTATGATCAGATATACAGCAGCTTTTTTGTTTACAGTGGTCATTGAATTGATGTATTTAAATATTATCTTTAAGACATTGATAAAAAGTCCCGGATTTTTAGTGTGTGCTGAATTTTACATCATGGTTACCGGAAAATTAATGAGAACCTTTTATTTCTTTTTTTTATCCTGTTTTATTTCATATGCACTTGCTGCACAGCCGCTGATCACAGGCGCGCTGCCGGCACCGGGTAACGGAAATACCTATGCCCTCATCATTGGTGTTTCAAAATACCTGGATCCGGAGATCCCGCAACTGCAGTATGCCAACAGGGATGCCGAGATTTTTGCTCAATTCCTGCAGTCAAAAGCAGGGGGGGCGGTACCCAAAGAAAATATCCGCTTGCTTACCGATTCAGCCGCAACCACAGGTGCAGTATATGATGCGGTGTACTGGCTGAAGAACAGTTGCGGCAAGGATGATAATGTATATTTTTATTTTTCAGGACATGGCGACCTGGAAAATATTACCATGTACAACAATGGGTTCCTCATCTGTTTCGATTCACCGCCGTTCAATTATGTAAGGCTGGCATTGAGTATTGATTACCTGAACGATATTGCCAATACCCTGTCTGTTGAAAAGCAGGCCAACGTGATCCTGATTACGGATGCATGCCATTCCGGGAAACTCACCGGTAAAATGTTCAAGGGAAATTTCCTGGCAGGGGAACAGCTCCGGAAAACCCGGAACAAAGAGATCCGGATCACATCCAGTTCAGCCGAAGAATTATCAAATGAAAAAGAAGACTGGGGCGGGGGAAGAGGCGTTTTTTCGTATTACCTCGTAAATGGCCTGCAGGGTTTGGCTGATAAAAAAAATACCGGCCTGGTTACGGTTGCAGACATAAAGCATTACCTGGATTCATCGTTAAAAAATGATGCCGTGCTTAAAAGGGAAAATATAAAACAAACCCCCGCAGTACTCGGCAATGGTAATTTTGTGCTGACCAAAGTGGATAGGGAACTTTTGGTATCGGCAACAAAATTGGTCACCGAAGATCAAATCCGCCAGCGGGCATTAACCGTTGAAACGGCCGGTGAAAATATAACCGCTTCAGCAGAAGAATACTTCTTTGAATTGATGAAAAAGGAAAGCCTTGAAGCTTTTACGGATTCATTGAAACTGGATAAGGTACCAAAGGAAAAAATTGCATTTACAATGATCGCCGGATTGAAGAAGAGCCTGTTTTCTGAGGCAGGTGTAAAAAAACTGGAAGAGCTGGTGCGGAACCTGGAAGCAGGGCAGGAGACTTTAAAACGGTTCAACAGCAGGCTGGCAGTGATTTTTGATGAGGTGGGTCAGCAAAAGATCACCCTGTACCTGAAAGGAGACGCCGCTGAAATGGAAAAACGCAGGTACTATAATGCAGCGTATGATACGTATGACATTTATCCCAGGATGTTTGAGGTTGCCCTGAAACTAACGGAACCGGATAACTATTATTACAACATCATTCGCGTAAAGCTGCATTATTTTGCAGGCGTTGCCCTCCGGCTTAAAATACCAATGACCCCGGATCAAAAACCTTTGATCGAAAAAGCGCTTGCCGAACAGGAAAAAGCCCTCGCACTTGAGGAATATGCCCCTTATATTTATAATGAACTGGGCGTTTTATACAGTTACAAAAAAAATGATGCAAAAGCCGAGAAGTATTTTGTAACCGCATCCCGAAGGGCGCCTTCCTGGGCCATTCCCCTGATCAATTTAGCCGACCTGTACGCAGGACAGGGAAAATTGGAAAAAGCACAGTTGTATATCGATTCAGCAGCCATGCGGCAACCGGGATTACAGGACATATTTGTAAGCCGGGGTATCATTTTTGAAAAAAAGGAAAAACGCCTGCAGGCCGAAGAAGCTTTCTGGAAAAGTATCAAACTGAACAACCGGCATTTCCTCCCTTTTGAAAGATTGGGTTATGTGTATATGAACAATATGGCATTTGCAAAAGCCGATTCGGTGTTCAACGCAGCAGCTGAAAGAAAAAAAGGATTTTATTTCAATGATCTGAATAACCCGAGGAATATGAGAAATCCCAAGACAGTTCCCGATGCTGAAGTAAAATGTTCCATCGATACCGGCAGCATCAGCAACACTGACCTGGCAGGTCTATTCGCACTGGGATACGGGGCATACCGTGATGAAGACCTGGCTGCAGCCGAAACCGCATTTAAAAAAGTGATCGCACTCGATCCTAAAAACCCGCTTGCATATCATTACCTGGGAAAAACACTGGCAGAGCAAAAACGATATCCCGAAGCAGAAGTGATTTTCAAAATGGCCCTGGATAACCATTTGCCCCATGAACAGTTTTTGAAGTATTATGACAGTTTGATCAAAACCCAACCAACCGGTTCTGAGACGTATTGTATTGACAGTTGTTTCCGGTATGGATATTATGAAAGGGCGGAAGATCTTTTATTGCTCGCCCAACTCTATGAAAACTGGCATCATTTCAATGATGCGGAAATTTATTACCGCAGGTTCATTGCAGCCGATCCCAACAAACCGGCCGGGTACCTGGGCCTGTCAAGTCTGTTTGAAAAAACCGGCAGGTTTGCCGATGCCGAAAATTACCTGCTGGAATACAATATCAGGAGCAATTACAGTATCGACAGGGAATTACATTCATTTTATCAGCGGGTTACCGGGCAGTTCCCGGAAAACGGCGAGTGGAATTTAAAAGCCGGCAACTTTCAATATACCCTTGCCAGGTCTGCAGGTGGCAGTCTTATCAATGATATCAAAATGAACGACCCGCTTACCGGGGAAACGGTATATAAATTTCCCCAACCCAGGGAACCGAAAGAATTGACACACATACGATCACGCATACCCATGTATGGAACCAAAATAACTGATAAGAGGCCAAAATTTAAAAATAAGCCATACACAGAAGGGATATATTATTTCCAAAAAGCAGCACTTCATTTGCCTTACCATGAAACGCAGCTTGCCGGGGTTTATGTTAAAACCGGGGATCTGTATAACTGGCAGGGCTTACCCGATTCTGCTTTATACTTTTATGAAAAGGCCATAGAACTCAACCCGGAGGATGCAGGTACCAGGAATAAACTGGTTGAAACCTATGCAGAAAACCACCTGTTTTCACCCGCTCTTGCACAGCTCGATTCATTATACCGGAAAAAAGAATTGAGTGTTGACAGGCAATTGTTACTGGCCGGCTTTTATATGCAGGATGACCGTACGGAAGAAGCAGAAAAATTACTGGCTGATGCGGCGCTGATGAAACCTGTTTTCGATTCAGTGTTAACAGTACTGCATGCAAATCTTGCAGTATTGAAGGATAAACCCAAAGAGGCGCTGGAATATTATAACCGGCTTT
>CAZBIK010000121.1:0-9875 GCA_964491955.1 uncultured Ferruginibacter sp. | reverse complement strand
AATGCTGCAGGAACTGTCCTTTTGGGATCCACAAGGATCGGGGGAAGCGGGCAGGACGGGGTGAACATCAGGGGTAAGTACATTGCGCCGGAAGGGGCTGATGTAACCCGGAGGAATTATGGCGATGATGCACGCAGCGAAGTGATCGTAGATGCAGCCGGAAATATTTTACTGGCATCCTGCACACAATCAGGCGGTGCCGAGGCTTCCGGTGGATTCCCGGTAAGGAATTCAGGGATACAGACCACATTCGGCGGCGGCAGGCAGGACGGGGTCATTGCTAAATTCACGCCAAACCTATCCGCAGTTTTATTCAGTACTTTTTTTGGAGGCAGTGGTGATGATGCCTGTTTTGTTTTGTCACAAAATGCAGGTACCGGTAATATTTATGTAGCCGGCGGCACAAACAGTACAAATATACCGGGTGACAAGACCGGCGTTTTACAGTCAACTTACCAGGGCGGAGATGTAGATGGATTTGTAACTGAGATCGCAGGCAATGGCTCGGCTATTATAAGAACAACATACCAGGGTACAGGTGGTAACGACCTGGTTTATGGTATACAGTTTGATAAGAACGGTTTCCCTTATATCATGGGTACAACTACCGGTAACTGGCCGGTAGTGAATGCAACATTCAGTAATGCAGGCAGTAAACAGTTTATCAGTAAACTGCAGCCAAACCTGTCTGCATATGTGTATTCAACCGTGTTTGGAACCAATGCAGCAGTACCCAATCTTTCACCGGTTGCGTTCCTGGTTGACCGTTGTGAGAATGTATACGTCTCGGGTTGGGGCGGGGGGCTCAATAACCTGAAATTATTTCCTTCGGCAGGTACTGCCGGAATGCCTTCTGTGAATCCCATTGCAGGTATCCCGGCGCCTGATGGTGAGGATTTTTACTTTTTTGTGCTGGAAAAAAATGCCCTCAGCCAGCTGTTCGGTTCGCATTTTGGACAAAATGGAAGCATCGGTGACCATGTGGATGGCGGCACCAGCCGCTTTGATGACAACGGGGTTATTTACCAGGCCATTTGCGGCTGTGGTGATGGAGGTGCCCTTTTTCCAACTACACCGGGTTCCTGGTCACGAACAAATAATTCCATCAATTGTAACCAGGCAGCGGTTAAGATCGAAATGAATTTTGCGGGTGTGGGTGCCAGTGTGAAAGCAACAATAAATGGTATTGTGGATACAGTTGGCTGTGTACCCCTTGATATCCGTTTTACCGATACTTTGGCAAGGGGTAAAATTTATATCTGGAACTTTGGTGATGGAAGTCCTCCAGTAACTACTTTCACACCCAACAATACAGTTCTGCATACCTATAACAATGTTGGTCAATACCAACTGATGCTGATAGCCATTGATTCTGCTACCTGTAATATTGCCGATACGGCTTATACAACTGTAAAAGTGGGTAACAATATCGTAAATGCCGATTTCTCATTTTTTAAATTAGATTCCTGCAACAGTTTACGGTACCAGTTCACCAATCTTACAACAGCCGTACTGCCCAATTTTACCAACCAGAGTTTCCTTTGGGATTTTGGCGATGGTTCACCAAAAGTAAGATCAGGATTTGGGCCACAGGTTCATACATACCCGTCAACCGGTTCATATATTGTTACACTGATCGTGGATGATACCACGTTTTGCAATGCGCCGGATACGGCGATCAAAACCCTCCGGATCAGTCCGAATTTGAAAGCCATATTTACCACTCCGGACCGGGGTTGTGTGCCGTACACGGCAACGTTCACAAACATTTCACAAGGCGGCACAGACTGGGTTTGGGATTTTGGTGACGGAACTTTTTCAACCGATTTTGAACCCACGCATACGTATACAGCAACCGGTACCTATAATGTACGGCTGGTTGCCATTGATACCAGTACCTGTAACAAGCGGGATACTTCTGCCTATTTTGCCATTTCTGTTTTCCCGATACCAACGGCCAATTTCTCCTGGACACCCAACCCGCCAGTTGAAAATACGATCACCAGGTTCATCAACCAGTCCATCGGGGCCAACCGGTATGTTTGGGATTTCGGCGACGGAACGGGTTCCACTGAAGTAAACCCTTCTCACCTGTACAATGCAACCGGTGTATACCGGGCAACCTTATACGCTTTTAATGTGGCTGATTGTGTAGACAGTATCACACTGGATGTGCCCATCATCATCCTGCCTTTGCTGGATGTGCCCAATGCGTTTACCCCGGGCAGGTTCGGGCAAAATGCGGTGATCAAAGTTGCCGGCTTTGGCATCGGCAGCCTGAGCTGGAAGATATTCAACCGGTGGGGGCAGGTGGTATTTTCAACGGCTGATAAGGACCAGGGCTGGGATGGAACCTTTAAAGGGGCATTACAGCCAATGGATGTGTATACCTATGTGCTGGATGTTGAATTTACGGATGGGAAAAAACTCCGGAAGACCGGGGATATCAGTTTGTTGAGATAGTGTACGGTTGTAAAATCTGGCCCGGTGAAAAAAGCGTATTTAAAATAGCCGGTGCGATATTATAAAAAATGTATAAAAAATGTTGTGTGCCGGATTGTTTGAACAGTTCATTTGATATTTGTACCAGGTTCACGGATCATGTAACACAGCACCCGTTTAAAAAGTGATGACCCAAAAAATAAAAATATTGATCCTTTTACGCACTATGCTTTGCATGGCCTGTTGCCAGTTGCTGGTTACCGGAACACAGGCGCAGGACCTGCATTTTTCACAATTCTTCAATTCGCCGCTGACGACCAACCCGGCCAATACGGGTTTTATACCGGATGCCGATTACCGGATCGGCGCTCATTACAGGAACCAGTGGAGTTCGGTGATGAGTGTGCCTTATAAAACGATCAGTGTATTTGGTGATGCACAGGTGTTCAGGGAAAGGCTCGAGAACGGTTGGCTTGGACTGGGTGCTGTTTTATTAAGCGACCAGGCGGGCAGCGGAAGTTTAACCAGTACCAAGGTCTACGGTTCAATAGCCTATCATCAAATGCTGGGTTTAAGCAGTTTGTTGTCGGCTGGTTTTAATATCGGCTGGGCCAATAAAAGTATCAATCAATCCAAACTGAAATTCCCTGATCAGTTCGACGGAAAATTCTTTGACAACAGTTTACCAACATCTGTGGTGCTGAACAGGAACAATGTAAGTTACCTCGACATACATGCAGGTATGAACTATGCCTATTTCCCCGATGAAAATGTATATATCAATGCCGGTTATTCCATCCAGCATGCCAACAGGCCAAGGGAAACATTCTTCAGCGATAATTCGGTGGAGAGCCGTATACCCATGCGCCATACCGGTTTCGTGAATGCCATTTTAAAAGTGAACGACCGGGTCATCATAAATCCCAATGCTTATTTTTCAACACAGGCAAGATCTTCTGAACTGGTAGTTGGCATCAATGCCAATTATAACCTGAGTGAATTTGGTGAAAAACAACTGATCGCCGGTGTGTATTACCGCCTGGGCGATGCCATTGCACCCATGCTTGGCTTCGAAATAAACAAAATCCAGTTTGCATTCAGTTATGATGTTACCTTATCAGGACTCAGCAAATACAACGGCTACCGCGGTGCCAGTGAGTTCAGCATCATTAAAAAAGGATTTTATCCCGAAACTGTTGACAGGCAATCCATCTGTCCAACTTTTTAAATAAAAAAACAGCAAAAAAAATTGCCGGGGAATAACGCCCCGGCAATTTTTTTGTTTCCGCTGAATATGCTGCTTCATTAATCCTTATCAATGGTAATTTTATAAGGGTCTTCTTTAAAATACTTCCTGTACTTATCCGTTACTTTTTCCGGTTGTCTTTTCCCGTCAATAAACAGGTCCTTATTTTTGTACTCGATGCTGAAACCTTTCTTTGAATTGATCAGCCCGTCCTTCTCCATTTCCGTGAACATTTCTTTGGTCAGTTTCAGTTCAGCTTTTGCCTTGTCAATACCTGCACGGGCCTCATCCATGATCTTATCCAGGTCTATTTTTTTGATCTCTGCCCTGGCTTTTTCAATTTCTTTTTCAGCATTCGCCATTTCCTTTTTCATGGCTGCTTTGTCAATATCCTTTATTTCCAGTTTTGCATTTTCAATTTCCTTTTTTGCTTCGGCCAGGGCTTTTTCAATTTCAGCCGTATTGTGTTTCAGGTCAATATCCTTCAGTGATGAACTGATATCAGCCATCATTTTATCCATGTCGATGCTTTTTAAGGAAAGTTCAACATCCTTCATGATCTTTTCCATGTCCACCGATTTTAAAGAGGATTCAATTTGCTTTTCTATACCCGAAAGATCAATTTTCCGCAATTCGGCATCTACCTGTTTTAAGGTCCTGTCGAGTTCTGACTGCAGTTTGTCAAAATCCTTCATCTTCATGCTTTCCGTAAACTCCTTATCAGGTATGGTATCCGCACATCCCGCGGAGATCTTTAAAGCATCCTTTTCAAGATATTTGCTGTACCCAAAAGGAGAATCCTGGAAAGACATGGTCATGGCGCCAATTAATAAAAAGGCGATCGTGCCCGTAAGGGCTTTTTTGTTTTTTAAAATGAAATGTTTCATGGCTATACTTTATGTTGGTTAAAAATCAATACGAACTATTTCGTAACAAATGTAGCGGGCAATTTTCTTATTTGCAAAAGGTTAATAAATTTTAACAATTTTACAGGATTATTAAAAACCGTCACTGATTTTATAAGCTCACTATTTTATACGATTTTTACACAAATAATGTTACATGCCAACTGTAAAAAGGGAAAAGGACCGTGCACTGGATCATATTGAATTGTTCAAAAAAATTGTGGGCGATGATTTTGTACTGGCAGATGAAGAAAGCTTGGATCATTATGCCCATGACGAAACAGAAAACCTTCACTTTTTGCCCGGCGTTGTCATTAAGCCGCGAACAGCCGGGGAGATCAGTGCGATCATGGTTATTTGCAATCAACACAGGATACCGGTTACCCCGCGTGGTGCCGGCACAGGGTTGAGCGGGGGTGCATTGCCTCATTTAGGCGGTGTTTTACTTTCAACGGAACGCATGAATACCATCCTGGAAATTGATGAACGCAACGGGCAGGTGATCACGGAACCCGGTGTGATCACGGAAGTATTACAGGATGCTGTAAAAGAAAAAGGATTGTTTTACCCGCCCGATCCCAGCAGCCGGGGCAGTTGTTTTATCGGCGGTAATATCGCAGAGAACAGCGGCGGACCCAAGGCCGTAAAATACGGCGTGGTAAAAGATTATGTGCTGAACCTCGAGATCGTTTTACCAACCGGTGAGATCATGTGGACCGGCGCCAATGTGTTAAAAAATTCGACCGGTTATAATTTAACACAATTAATTGTGGGCAGTGAAGGAACTTTGGCCATCGTTACGAAAATTGTTTTGAAATTACTTCCTTACCCCAAACATGACCTGCTGATGCTGGTGCCTTTTAATTCCCTGGAAAAAGCAGGAGAGGCGGTAAGCGCTATTTTCAGGGCAGGCTTTACACCCAGTGCCCTGGAACTTGTGGAGATCAATGCACTGAAGATCGTAAGCCGGTTTGTTGACAGTACCGTGGTGCCGGTAACCGATGAGATGGAAGCGCATTTGATCATTGAAGTGGATGGCAACCATATGGACACCCTGATGAGTGAGATGGAAGCGATCGCAGAGCTGCTTGTACAATATGACTGCGGCGATGCCTTTTTTGCCGACGATGCACAGCAAAAAGCGGAACTGTGGAAACTGCGCCGGCGTGTAGCCGAAGCGGTTAAGATAGCCGGTTATAGTATTGAAGAAGATACGGTTGTACCCCGGGCCCAGCTCCCGGCCCTGATCCGTGGCGTAAAAGCATTGGGAAAGGAATATGATTTTGAAGTGGTTTGTTACGGCCATGCCGGCGACGGCAACCTGCACATCCGCATCAAAAAACCTGGCAGCATGTACAGCCTCGATAACCCGGATGTGATCCCGGCTTTAAGTGCTTTGTTTGAATTGGTAAGATCACTGGGCGGTACCATCAGCGGCGAACATGGCATCGGGCTGGTTCAGAAAACATACATGCCCATTGTATTTGATGAAGCGGGCATGAACCTGATGCGGGGGATCAAAAAGGTTTTTGATCCCAATCATATTTTAAACAGCGGAAAAATATTTGATCAGTGATCAAACCGGGAAACAGTTAACGGATTTTAAAAAGATAAAATAATAATGTACATATGAAAAAAATTTATTTTCTTTTGGTATTGGTAGGCAGTTTTAATATTTCGAAGGCCCAGGATGAAGAAAGAGTTGCAGCTGATGATGAACGGAAAGGGGGTTTTAAAAAAGAAAACCTCTTTGTTGGCGGTGACGTTACGCTGGGCTTTGGAAGCGGGTTTACTGCTTTGGGTGCCAGTCCGTATTTCGGGTACAGCATCAATAAATACCTTGATGTAGCAGCCTCTTTCAATTTTATCTATAATTCACAGCGTGATGTGGTGGTATATGGCGATAAGGCGAGACAAACACAGTACGGCCCCGGGGTTTTTATGCGGGTTTACCCGTTGAAATTTTTATTTGCCCAGGTGCACTACGAACATAATTTTATCAGGGCAAAATATTTACCGGCAAATAATTCGGGCTACCTGCCTTCTACAGACAGGTATGGCGCCAACAGTTTGCTGGTAGGTGCCGGTTATGCCGGTGGCCGCGATCAATACAATAAAAGTTTCTATTTTTTTTCCATAGCATGGGATGTACTGCGTAACCCTGAATCACCTTATGTTGACGGGCTGGGAAGAGGTGTCCCCATCATCAGGGCCGGTTATAATATTGCCCTGTTCCAGGGTACCAGGTACAGGAATTAAAGGAGTTACAGGTAATTTAAAATATCTGTTGCTTCTGTGAGTATAACCAGTTTGTCTTCCACTTTATCATACAAAAAATCTTCGTCCTGCATGATCTGGGCAAAGGCAAATAAATGGCTGTAAAACCCGTCTGTATTCAGTATGAATATTTTTTTATCGTGAATGCTCAATTGGTTCCAGGTCAGCATTTCAAAGAATTCATCCATGGTGCCGTAGCCACCGGGCAGTATGATGGCGGCATCACATTTTTCGTACAGCATTTTTTTCCGGGTATGCATGTTGTCAACAATGATCAGTTCAGTGACCCCTTCATGATGATGCTCCCGGTCTTTCAGGATCTCAGGTATAATGCCGATGACCCTGCCGCCTTTCTCCAGTACCGCATTTGAAACAGCACCCATGATGCCTTTGTTGCCGCCGCCGTAGATCAGGGTAATATTTTTATCAGCCAGGATATGTCCCAATGCTTTTGCTTCTGCAGCAAACAAAGGGTTATTACCGCTTTTGGAACCGCAAAAGACCGCCAAAGAAGTTATTGCCATAAATTAATTAACTTGAATTTTATTGCAAGCTAAATTATTCAGTATTAATAAATCATTATAAATTATTTTATGTCTCCAATAGTCCTGTTCTCATTTGTTATCGGGTATTTTGTACTGTTGCTAACGGTGGCCTATATCACATCAAAAGGCAGCAACAACGAATCTTTTTTTATTGGTAACCGCAACAGCAACTGGATGCTGGTGGCATTTGGCATGATCGGCACAAGCCTCAGTGGCGTTACATTTGTAAGTGTACCCGGCAGTGTGGGCAGCAGTAATTTTTATTATTACCAGATCGTTTTGGGATATCTCCTCGGCTACATGGTCATTGCCTTTGTGCTGTTGCCTTTGTATTACCGGATGAACCTGACTTCCATTTACACGTACCTGGAAAAACGCTTTGGCATCAATGCACATAAGGCCGGTGCTTTCTTTTTTATACTTTCCCGTGTAGTGGGCGCTACAGCGCGTTTATACCTGGTGATCAGTATCCTGCAGATATTTATCTTTGATAAGTTGCATATCCCTTTCGTGGTCACTACGCTGGTCATCCTCATCCTGATATTACTGTATACCTTTGAAGGTGGTGTAAAAACGATCATCTATACAGATACCCTGCAAACTACAGGTATGTTGCTGGGCCTTGTTGTCTGCATCATTGTTATCGTAAAAGCCATGGGTATGGATTTCAGCAGTACATTATCACTGATGAATGAAAAAGGGTATACTCAGGTCTTTAACATGGATGTGAAAGCGGGGTCTTACTTTTTAAAACACATTGTCGGCGGTATGTTCATTGCCATTGCCATGACGGGCCTCGACCAGGAAATGATGCAGAAGAACATCAGCGTAAAAAATATAAGAGATTCTCAGAAGAACATGATGACGTTTACGGCCGTATTGATGGTCGTTAATTTTTTATTCCTGTTCCTGGGAGGTATTCTATATTTATATGCCGGTACAAATAATATAACTGTAGCGCCCGATGACCTTTTCCCGACCATTGCACTGAGCGATGCCTTCAGCGGAACGATCGGTATCCTTTTTATCATTGCATTGATATCTGCATTGTTCCCGAGTGTAGACGGGGCCATAACATCACTCACTTCCTGTTTTTGCATCGACATACTTGGCATCAATAAAAAAGAAGGGACAGAAAAAGAAAAAAAACGGACCAGGCTCAAGGTCCATTTCACTTTCGCAGTGGTGTTCTTTTTAATGGTACTGCTGTTCAAAGCCATCAATGATAAACTGATCATTGATTTTATTTTAAAATTTGCGGGCATTACCTATGGGCCGCTGCTGGGTTTATTCTCATTTGGTATTTTAACCAAAAGGCACCTGAACGAAAAACTGATATGGACGGTTTGTATCATTGCTCCGGCAATGGCCCTGGGGCTGGATATGCTCAGCAGCCCGGAATGGTATGAAAAGAAACTGCATCTTACACTTGGGTTAAGGTCAATATCACAAAGTATTTTTAATGGGTATAAGATCGGTAACGAATTGATCCTGATTAACGGGATATTCACGTTTGCAGGATTATTGTTAATATCTAAAAAAGAGTATAATAAAGCGGATATTTCCCTGTAACTCTACCGGGTTAGTAAGTGCCATTTTACACCAGCCAGCCAGGTGCAGAATGGCATTCTGTTTTCTGAACTGAAGTGAAATTAAAAAAAGAGATTACCGCTAACAATATGGAACTGGTTAACCCAAAGGCTGAACAATATGCAAAGTACTATACGGCTCCACTGGATGCTGTATTGAATGAGATCGAAGAAAATACTTTAGCCGGCCATCCGCATGCACAAATGCTCAGCGGGCATGTGCAGGGCAAAGTACTGGAAATGTTCAGCAGGATGATCAGGCCTGAAAAAATACTGGAGATCGGAACCTTTACCGGTTTCAGTGCCCTTTGCCTGGCAAAAGGCCTGCAACCAGGCGGTAAATTGCATACCATCGAATTGAGGGAAGAAGATGCGGGAACAGCCAAAGGGTATTTTATTAAAGCAGGCATGGAAAAGGAGATTGAATTGCATGTTGGCGATGCACTGGAAATAATTCCAACCCTGCAACAGTCGTGGGACCTGGTGTTTATTGATGCCGATAAAGTGAATTATATTAACTATTACGAATTAACTTTATCATCCCTTAAAAAAGGAGGCTGGCTGTTGGCAGATAATGTGCTTTTTCACGGGGACGTACTGGATGAAGTGGTGAAAGGAAAAAATGCAAAAGCCATCCAGGCATTTAACGATCATATAAAAAATGATGACCGTGTACAGCAGGTCATGTTAACCATAAGAGACGGGCTCTTATTAATTCAAAAAAAATAACGTATGTACAAACTGGTAATAGCATCTTTATTGTTTATCGTTTCTTTCCCTGCAAATTCACAGCGGGTTTCGGTAGAGGAGTATATTGAACAGTTCAAGGATATTGCCATCATCGAAATGAAACGCTCGGGTGTTCCTGCTT
>CAZBIK010000120.1:0-9914 GCA_964491955.1 uncultured Ferruginibacter sp. | reverse complement strand
TGATGGATTGTATGAAATTGATGATGAACAGTATCCACCCGGCAGCAATGGGTATTGCCAGTGCAGGATGAAATTCCCAATATTCCCTGCCACCAAATATGCCGGCTGTATAGGAAATTAAAATGGCAATTACGGACAGGCTAAAAATGGTCAACTGTATTTTTACCAGCAGGGGAGAAAATAAATTTTTACCGGTATACTGCTGTAAATAAGTAAGTACTGCACCTGTTGCTCCAAAAATGATCCAGAAAACTACAGCTGAAACATGCAGGGGCCTTATCCGCTCAAAGGAAAGATATTCTTTAAATGACCCGGGAACCAGGTATTGCCATGCGCCGGTAAGCCCGAATAACAATCCGGCTGCCAATAACAGCAGCCCGCCGATCATAAACAGCCTGGATGTTGTTGGCTTATTATTGTTCAATGGTGCCATCATATTTGAGCGTAAAAGTTTTTGGATCTGATTTGCCGGAAGCATCTATTGATTCGAGGAATGCAGTAAGATCAGTTATCTCACGCCCCGTTAATTGATAATTTGGCATAATGGTTGTCCCGTTTTTAAGAAAGGCCTGTATATAAGCAGGACCCTTTACAGAATATACATTGGTCAAGTCTGGGCCCAGGTACCCGCCAAGTCCGTAAACCTGGTGGCAGGCATTGCAATTATATTGTTGCCATACCAATTTACCGGAATCGGCTTCTTTGTTTGCAGCAGCAACTTTCACCGGCAATGCTGCATACAGGTAAAACGAATAGCCAATAAATACTGCGAGCAATAATGATATTACCACAAAACGGTGCCTGTCTGTCTTCATAAAAAACATTTACAAATAATTAAAGACAAAGTTATCTTTAATTCCTATATTTGCCAATAATTTTTATCGTTTAACCAGGAGGATATACAGATGGCGGGTAATAATGTGTTATTTACCAGGATACAAAACCAGGTACTTAACCTGAAAGTGAATATTTTTTGGCGACTGCAATATTATGTGCTGGTACTCCGCAAAAAAGAAGGAAAAAAATATTTTTCCAATGCGGATCAAAAGCAATATGAAAAACCTTTGGTGTATTCCTGTTCCGGTTGCTCCAGTGCTGCACAAATGGCAAATTATATTGCCCTGCAGCTCGACAGGAACGGAATAGCCGAAATGTCATGCATTGCCGGGGTGGGGGGCAATGTAAAAAAACTGGTTCGCACAGCTTTTTCCGGGAGGAAAATTATAACCATTGATGGATGCCCGCTGGCCTGTTCAAGAGCATGCCTGGGCAACCATTCGATCAATGCCCACGGTCATTTTGAACTGACTGCCATGGGGGTTAAAAAAAGAGACCATGAAGATTTTGACCCGGGCGAAGCGAATAAAATATTAAAAAGGATCCGCCAGGAAGTTACTGAACTATGTGCAGTAGCCTGAACGGATGATCCATAAAACAAATCATTGAATAAACCGCCAAAGATCATGAACGAAACCATCATTCAATTTTTACAGGAACAAACCTGCGCCGGCATCTGCTGCGTTGATGAATCAGGGAAGCCTTACTGTTTCAGTTGTTTCTATGCATTCAACAGCGAAACCGCGATGCTTTATTTTAAATCATCTGCCCATTCGCGCCATGCCGGGCTGCTGCAGAAAAACCCATTTGTTGCCGGTACGGTATTACCCGACAAACTAAACAAAATAACCATACAGGGCATACAGTTTGAAGGAACGGTTTTGGATGCAAGTCAGCCCCTGGTAAAACGTACGTTGGGCATTTACCTTGCCAAACACCCGCTGGCACTGGCCATTCCCGGTGATATCTGGGCACTGCAGCTCAATTCGATAAAAATGACAGACAGCACCCTGGGCTTTGGAAAAAAACTGCTTTGGGAACGGCAAGATGAAAAGCATGCCGTAAATGATATCATCAATAACCTGAATCTTAATTAAAAAAATTAAATCGTATGAAAAAATTAAAAACGCTTTTCATCATGATCCTTTTTTCGTGCATGGCAATACCGGTTTTTGCGCAGGAGGCAAAGTGGACAGAAATGGAAAATTTCCATGCGGTGATGAGTATCAGCTTTCATCCTGCAGAAGCCGATAACCTGGAACCGGTTAAGAAAAATGCGGCAGAGCTGCTCAGCAGGGCAAAAGCATGGCAAAAGGCAGAGGCGCCTGCAGGTTACAATGGTACTGCAACCCAGCCCGTTTTAAGGCAACTTGTTAAGCAATGTAAACTGATCAATACGGCCGTAAAAAAAAATAATAAAACGGATGCGGATCTAAAAATAATGATTACCAGGGCGCATGATATATTTCATGAGATCAAGGAAAAGTGCAGAAAATAGGTAACAGCTGCTACGGGACCATACTTGTCAACTTTAGTTTTAATATACTATGAATAACACCTCACCACATACTTTTCATATCCCGGTAATGGGATTGGCATTTACGGTTGACAGCCCCCAAAAGGTAGCCCGTTTTGGTATCTCGTCTGTCATTTCAATTGTAGAGAACAGGCTGATTGAAATGATGCGCAGGCAATATTATCCGTCTATAGGAAAAGAATACCAACCCATCACCCCGCATGAAGATGATTTCAGGGCCAGGCGGATCACGGATTACCTGAACCTGGTAAATACAATTGTTCAGTCACAAATTGAAAAACTCAGGAGTTCCGCTTTTGAGGCTGGATCAGAAACAGTAAAGTATTTTGAAATGCTGCCGGAAGACAGCAAAATAAAACAATTGTTCAGCCAAATGATGAAGATGGAAGACGGGAAAGAAAAGATCAAACTGACCGATCATTTACGTTCACAGATCCGTGCCGGCAGCATAGATGTGAACATCATGACAAAAACAGACCGGAATAATTTTACCAAAGCCGGTGAATTGATTGAAGATGGTTCAGATGCAGTGGTGGCATTACGTGGGTATGCAAAAAGTGATCTTACCAATTCGTCGGTGATCTTTTCTGCCGGAACCAATCTAAGGCTGTACAATTACCTGGAGAATTGTCCCGGCTTTGAAGTGAATGCCGACGGCGGATTTACAAAAAAAGTGGTCATTAAAGTAAGTGACTACCGTTCTGCTTTGATCCAGGGAAAATACCTGGCCAAAAAAGGCATTTGGGTAAGTGAGTTCAGGATCGAGTCGGGTTTAAACTGTGGCGGCCATGCTTTTGCCACTGAAGGTTTTTTACTTGGCCCCATCCTGGAAGAATTCAAAACCAAAAAACAGGAACTGACAGATGTATTGTTTGAACTGTACAATAAAGCGCTGTTGCAAAAGACCAACAGGAAATTTGTGTATCCACCTGAATTGAAGATCACTGTCCAGGGTGGTATCGGTACCCATGCTGAAGATGATTTTTTAAGGGAACATTATAAAGTAGCAGGAACAGGATGGGGAACCCCTTTTTTACTGGTTCCCGAAGCAACCACCGTGGATGACGATACTTTAAAGCTGCTTTGCGCCGCCAAAGAAGATGATGTGCTGTTGAGCAAAAACTCACCTTTTGGCGTACGGTTGTATTACCTTAAAGGTACCAGTGCAGATAAGGAAAAACAGGCACGGATAGACAGTGGCAAACCCGGAAGTCCATGTACCGAAAAATACCTTGCTTTTAATACCGAATTTACCAAAGAGCCTATCTGTACTGCATCCCGTAAGTACCAGCAGTTAAAGATCGCACAGTTGCAATCGCTTCACCTGGCTGTTCCTGAATACAACAGGCAATTGAATGAGGTATTGGATAAGGAATGTTTATGTGTTGGGCTGAGCAATGCGGCTTCCATAAATTATGCACAGCCATTTCTTAAAAAACTGCATGCTGTAAATATCTGCCCGGGCCCAAATATTGTAAATTTTTCGGAACTGGTATCGCTGCAAACAATGGTTGACCATATTTACGGCAGAAAAAATATTCTGGCCAATGCCTACAGGCCGCATATGTTCATTACAGAATTGAATTTATACATCAGTTACCTCAAAGAACAGCTGGAAAATGATTTTAAATCTGGTCAGCTGGTTGAAAGAAAAAAATATTATGTAACCTTTTTTAAGAACCTGCAGGAAGGAATATTATATTATCACCATCTGCAGGGTATTACACCCGCCATTCGTAAGCTATTTATAAACCAGTTAAACCATGCCGGCTTCGAGCTGGAGTTACTGCATTTTCAATATCCCTTCATCAATCAGTAAAAGTAAAAGCTGGCTCTCCGGAAGGGGAGCCGGTTTTTTTCCTGTTTATCCATCCCGGAACCCCGGAAGGCAAGCTTTTTAAGCCTGCCTTCCTTTTTTGACCGGCTTCAAAAACGGTTTGTCATATTCTTGTCCTATAAAAGTATTTAAATACTTTTATTAGCTGAATACCATTATCTTTGCAGTATCTAAAAATTTAAAACCTTTTTTATGCAGACAACAGCAGAAAATATCCTGGATGTAACTTTACTGGAACCCAGGCAAAAGCATCCCACCATTTTTGTACGCTTTGATGAACTGGGGGCCGGGGAGAGTTTAACCATACACAATGACCATGACCCCAAGTCCTTATATTACCAGTTGATCGGTGAAAGGGGAAATATTTTTACCTGGGAATACCAGGAGCAGGGGCCCGAATGGTGGATCGTGAAAATTACAAAAAAGACCGCGGGAGAAAATGAGGAAACACTTGGACAAATTGCTGCAAAAGACCTGCGCAAGGCACAGGTATTTAAAAAATACGGCCTGGATTTTTGTTGCGGCGGAAAGAAGACGGTGAAAGAAGCCTGTGCAGAAAAGGGGCTGGATGTTACCCGGGTTGAACAGGAACTGAAGCAGGCAGATACAGTGCCGGCAGCACGCCCGGTGCCTTATGGCGACTGGAGCCTGGATTTCCTGGCAGACTATATTGTGAATACCCATCACAGTTATGTGCAAAAAAGCCTGCCCGACCTGTTGATGTATGCCGAAAAAGTAAAGAACGTGCACGGCGACGGGCACCCCGAATTAATACGCATCAATCAATTGGTTAAAGAGATCAATGCTGAACTGGCTGCGCACATGATCAAAGAGGAAAAAGTGCTGTTCCCTTACATTAAAGCACTGGTAGCTGCAAAAGACAATACACAGCCCCTGCAGGCGGCACATTTTGGAACGGTACAGAACCCGATCAATATGATGGAAATGGAACATGAACTCGTAGGCAGAAACCTGGAGGAGATCAGGGAGCTTTCAAAAAATTATGTGTTGCCCGAAGACGCCTGTGCCAGTTACAGTTTGCTGTACCGGATGCTGGAAGAATTTGAAGAAGACCTGCACCTGCACGTTCACCTGGAAAATAATATCCTGTTCCCGAAGGCGCTTGACATGGAAAAGCAAATAAATAACTGAAAGGTGTTACCATTGTATAAAAAATAAGGTAATGGATATTTCACAAACAGACAGCAGCAAAAAGAGGATTGTAATTGTAGGCGCCGGGTTTGCAGGACTGACCCTGGCGAAAAGACTTTCTTCAAAATACTTCCAGGTGGTATTGATCGATAAGAATAATTATCACCAGTTCCAGCCTTTGCTTTACCAGGTGGCAACCAGCGGCCTGGAGCCAAGCAGTATCAGTTTCCCGCTCCGGAAAATATTCCAGCGAAAAAAGAATATCATGATACGGATGACGCAGGTGACCGGTGTTTCCCCGGAAACCCGCACTGTGCATACCGGTATAGGCGATATTCAATATGATCACCTGGTACTTGCGCAGGGAGCAACAACAAATTTTTATGGTAATACACGCTTGCAAAATATGTCCTATTCCATGAAATCGGTTTCAGAGGCATTATTGCTCCGGAATAACTTATTGCAGAATTATGAACTGGCGCTCAATGCAACCAACAGTGATGAACGGTCATCGTATTTAAATGTGGTGATCGTTGGAGGCGGCCCCACCGGTGTTGAACTGGCAGGTGCCATTGCAGAGATGAAAAAGATGATCCTGCCAAAGGATTACCCTGAACTGAATTTCGGCCAGATGCATATTTACCTGCTGGAAGCTGCACCACGCCTGTTAAACGGCATGAGTGACGGTTCAGGTAAAACAGTTGTTACCTACCTGAACCGGTTGGGAGTGGAAGTACAGGTAAATACCGCAGTGGAGGACTATGACGGGGAAACAGTAACACTCAGCAATGGTAAGACCATTCGCAGCCGCATCCTCATCTGGGCAGCTGGTGTAAAAGGAGTTGTGATCCCCGGTATTCCCGGAAATGCAGTTGCTGCAAACGGCAGGATATTGGTGGATCAATATAACAAAGTGATCAATACCGGGAATGTATATGCGATCGGGGATATAGCTTTGATGCAGGCTGAGCTCTTCAGCAAAGGCCATCCACAGGTTGCCCAGGTAGCGATCCAGCAGGCGATACTATTGGCTAAGAACCTGGAAAGAATTGAAACCGGCAAGACACCGGGTGCTTTTATTTATAATGATAAAGGCAGCATGGCAACGGTTGGCAGAAACCTGGCACTGGCCGAGATCGGAAAGCTGAAATTAAAAGGTTTTGCAGCCTGGTTTGTGTGGATGCTTGTTCACCTGGTGTCAATCATCGGCATCAAGAACAAATTGTTTGTTCTTATCAACTGGATGTGGCAATACATTACTTATGATCAGTCTTTACGTTTAATTATAAACCCTTCTGTTAAACCATCAAATAAAAACAAATGAAAAAAATTATTGCCATACTGATCTCATCAGGCCTGCTGCTGGCCTGCCATTCGAAAAATGAAAGCCCTGCTGCGGCTGAACCGGCAACAGAAGCTCACGGCCATGATGATCATTCAACCGGGCTTGTGTTAAACAACGGTGCCAGGTGGAAAGCAGATTCAACTACTTTGGTAAATGCTGCTTTGTTACACTCCATAGTTTCCAATGCTGCAAAAGAAAACCTGGACAGCTACATGCAGACTGCCACGCAATTGCAGGATGGTTTGAATAAAATGGTTAGCGAATGTACAATGAAAGGCGCCGACCATGATGCCCTGCACCAGTGGCTTGAACCACTGATGGAAAAAGTGAAAGGACTGAAAAAAGCTACTTCCGCCGATGCGGCAGCAGCGATTTTAACTGAAATTGAAAAACAGGTCAACCTGTTCCCGCAATACTTTGAAATATGATACCCATAAACGCCAATACAAAAATTGCCAGTTTGATAAAGCAGCATCCCGATGCGCTGGAAACGATCATAAGCATTTCTCCAAAATTCACCAAATTGAGGAATCCCATATTGCGTAAAGTGATCGCCGGCAGAACCAGTATTGCCATGGCTTCCAGGATAGGAGGATGCAGTGTGGAAGATTTTTTAAACAGGTTGCAGCCCCTGGGTTTTGAAACGGATACAACCGTTGTTGCCATTGAAAAGTCAGGGGAAAATATCCCCGTTCCGGATTTCATGAAAAATATACAGGCAGATAAAATTACTGAACTGGATGTTCGACCGGTCATTGAAACCGGTAAAGACCCGCTGACGCTTATCCTGCAAAAAGTGAAAACATTGGAACCGGGTTCTGTGCTTAAGATCATCAATAGCTTTGAACCTACGCCATTAATGCACCTCCTCGGCAAACAGGGCTTTGAATCCTATGCTGAAGTGATCGGCGATGAACTGGTAAATACATATTTTTATAAGAAGACTGATAAACCTATACTGTTTGAAGATAAAGTGACCGCTGATTCTGCAGGCTGGGATGAAATACTGAGCCGATTTGCGGGGAAAACAGAAAGTATTAATGTACGGGAAATGGAAATGCCGTTGCCCATGCATACGATACTGGAAGCATTGAACAGTTTACCGGTTGGTAAGGCATTGTTTGTATATCATAAACGCATACCTGTTTTCTTATTGCCGGAACTGGAGGAAATGCAATTCAGTTACCGCATCAAAGAGATCAGTGATGGGGAAGTGCATTTACTGATCTATAAAGACTGATATGTTTGCAACAACCGGAAATACGGAAACAGCAAAGACCACTGATCATAAAGCCGTGTTGCCGTTTTATGGCTATGCTGCCCTGGCTTTCCTGGCAGCCTGTTTGCTTTTATTATTTTCCGCTGCGGACATTACCGGGCATTATTTTTTACCCCATAACCTGGCCATCATCCATATGATGGCGCTTGGCTGGGGTACCATGGTGATCCTTGGCGCCAGCCACCAGTTGATCCCGGTGCTGATAGAAGGGAAATTGTACAGCCACCGGCTGGCATATATTTCATTTGTTTTGGCCGCTGCAGGCATTCCATTACTCAGTTACGGGTTTTATATTTTTGATATGGGCCGGCCTGCCCAATGGGGCGGGATTGCGATCATTGCAGCCATCATTACCTACGGGGTTAACCTGGCGATGAGTATGGTAAACAGCAAACGGGAAAATGTGCATGCCTTTTTTGTTTTTACGGCGGCTACCTGGTTGTTGGCAACAGCCATTGTAGGACTGCTGCTGGTATTTAATTTTACATACCCTTTATTACAGAAAAGTTCTTTGGCCTACCTGTCATTGCATGCACATATCGGTATCGTTGGCTGGTTCTTATTATTGATCACGGGGATCGGCTCACGGTTGATACCCATGTTCCTTATCTCCAAATACAATGACCCTGTAAAACTATGGTGGATCTATGGTTTGATCAATGGGGGACTATTGGCATTTGTATGTATATTTTTATATACCGAAAGCAGGCTACTCCTTTTAATACCATTGCTGGCTATAGCAACAGCCATTGTCTTATTCGGAATTTTCTGCTACCGGTCATACCGGCAACGCATACGTAAAAAAGTGGATGAACAAATGAAAGTCTCGTTGCTGTCTGCCGGCATGATGTTTTTGCCGTTGCTGTTCATGGTATTGATCATAGCATTGCTGCTCATATCGGGTGTGGATAACCCCAGCCTGGTAATTGCCTACGGGTTCATCATTTTTTTTGGATGGATCACGGCAATAATCCTGGGTATTACCTTTAAGACCCTGCCGTTCATTGTGTGGAATAAAGTGTATCATCACCTGGCCGGGAAAGGAAAAACACCCAATCCAAAAGACCTGTTCAGCAATGTCATTTTTAAATGGATGACTGGGGCATATATTTCCGGTTTTGTTTTATTCAGTGCCGGAATTTTGCTGAATATTGTATGGCTCCTGCAAACGGGAGCAGTCCTGCTGCTGGTAACCGCATTCCTGTATAACTGGAATGTAATTAAATTGCTGTTGCACAAACCGGTTTTACAATGAATGTAATTACAAACAATAAGCTGAAATGCACCATTGCACTGGCATCCCTGCAACAGGTGGAAGACCCGGAGATCGGGTTGAATATTGTGGACCTGGGGCTGGTTTACCAGCTGGATTTTGATGAAGCCGGTATGCAAATATTTTGCAGCATGACGCTTACAACCCAATTTTGCCCGATGGGCGAATCGATCACCAATGCAGTAAAAGCAAACCTGCAGGCATGTTTCCCGGATTATGAAACGGTCATTCAATTAACATTTGACCCGCCCTGGGATCATACCCTGATCTCTGCAGCGGGCCAGGAATTTTTAAACCAGTAATCAATGCTCAGCCTTACCTGTAAAACAGCCATCAAAGCGGTTATTTACCTCGCTTCAAAATTTGAAACGGGAGAAAAATCCGGCATTAAGGAGATTGCAGCATTTATAGATGCCAGTGAACATACTGTAGGGAAACTACTGCAGGCATTGGTAAAGGAGGGGGTGATCAACAGTTCAAAAGGACCGGCCGGCGGTTTTTTTATCACCGCAAGGCAAAAGAACCAACCGGTGATCAATATCGTGGAAACGATCGACGGAAAAAATGTTTTGAATCAATGCGGGCTGGGGTTAAGCAAATGTTCGGCTACCCATCCCTGTCCCATACACGATGATTACAAAAAGGTAAGGGACC
>CAZBIK010000119.1:0-10119 GCA_964491955.1 uncultured Ferruginibacter sp. | reverse complement strand
TCCTCCGTTCTGTTAAATTCTTTTCTTACACCGCTGGTATGATGGCCCATCAGTGGTACCCGTGCATGTACTAAAAACGGGTGCCGTTCCCTTCTCACTTCATCAATTACATTTTTCATCACATCATAACTCTGTAAAAAATCGCTGCCATCAATGCTGATGCGTTTGATGCCTTTAAAACCCTTTACCATTTCATTGGCATTGCTGGTACGTGCTTCTTCTGATGTAACGCTGATGCCCCACCCGTTATCCTGTACGAGATAAATAATGGGCAACTGGTGCAAAGCGGCAAACTGGAACGCTTCACTTACTTCACCTTCTGTTACTGAAGCATCACCCAAAGAACAGATAACTACCGGTTGTTCGTTGTTCGTTGATTGTTGTCCGGTGGCGGCAATTTGTTCAAGATATTTAATGCCCTGTGCAATACCGGTAGTGGGGATGGCCTGCATGCCCGTAGCGCTGCTTTGATGGATGATGTTGGGTTTATCTGCACCCCGGTAATTGGGATGCGAATAATATTCCCGCCCACCGGTAAAAATATCGTTGCCTTTGGCCAGCAGCTGGAGCATGAGTTCATAAGGCGAAAAACCAAGCCCCAGCAATAAACTTTCATCCCGGTAATAAGGGCTCACATAATCGCAGGGCAACAGATGAAAGGCGGTAGCCAGTTGAATGGCTTCGTGGCCCCGGCTGGTTGAATGTACATATTTGCAGACTTGCCTGTTGTCTTCATAGGTGCCGGCCATGGCCTTTGCCGTACACATCAGGCGGTATGCCCGCAATAAAATATCCGTTCCGATCATTTGCAATATCAATATGCTGGATGAAAAAAATAATAATTAAACGATTGCCAAAGGTATAAATAAAAAATCGCCGGTTTCAGAAAAACAGCGATCCAAAAAAAAGGAAATATGATCAGGGTTAGCGGTTATTTCACTTCTACGGTAAAGAGGCTTTGCGTATCTATAAATCCTTCCATCACATCGCCCACAACACACTCACCCACACCGGCCGGAGTTCCGGTAAAAATGAGATCGCCGATATTTAAAGAAAAATAATTGGAAATATTTTCAATGATCCTGTCTATAGAGAAGATCATCTGTGAAGAATTGGCTTCCTGCACCTTTACATTGTTTTTCACCAGGGAAAAAGGAATACTCTTGCGGTTAAAATCAGGGGTTAACGTAATGAATTTTCCTACCACTGCAGAATTGTCAAATGCCTTGGCTTTTTCCCAGGGAAGTCCTTTGCTTTTTAATTCATCCTGTATATCACGGGCTGTAAAATCAATTCCAACGGTAACGGCATCATAATAATTGGCAGCATGCTTGGCCTGTATGTATTTCCCGTTTTTGCAAACCCGTAAAACCAGTTCACATTCATAATGCAGTTCGTTGGTAAACTCGGGGTAATAAAACGGGGTATGGCTCTGTAATAAAGCACTTTTAGGTTTCATAAACAGTACCGGTTCATCTGGTATGTTGTTTCCAAGTTCTTTAACATGATCAGCATAATTCCTGCCAACACAAATAATCTTCATTGCTCGTTTTTTTTAAGGTATTGAGGTTATAGCACGAAAATAGACAAATAACTAAAAAAAAACAACTATATGTTCAAGTCAACAGAAAAAACCCGTTTATTGTTTAATGGAGAGATTATTATAAGATGTCATGGTTTGTTCAATACCGGCTGCAATAAAGCTTTCCAGTATCTCAATACATTTTTCTATTTTGAGCAATACGACCTTTTCTTCGGCTTTTGTCCATTTGCTTAAAACAAAATCGGCCTGCATGCCTTTCGGGTAATTATTGCCAATGCCAAACCTGAGTTTCGGGTATTTATCGGTACCCAGTATATTTTGTATGTCCTTTAAACCGTTATGCCCTGCATCAGTGCCGCCGGGCTTCAACCTGATCTTATCCAGGGGTAATGCCAGGTCATCAACTATGGTGAGGGTATTTTCCAATGGCACTTTGGTTTTATCAAGCCAGTATTTAAAAGCCCTGCCGCTCAGGTTCATAAAGGTAGTAGGACAAATACAAACAACCTGTTTGCCCTTATATTTAACTTCGGAAACATAAGCCAGCCTGTCGGCCTTAAAACTGCCGCCATGTTTTAAAACAAAAGCATTGATCACATCAAAACCAATGTTGTGCCGGGTATTCGCATACTCTGCACCGATATTTCCCAAACCGATGAATAGATATTTTGACATGTATGAATTTAGTAGGGAGTCATGAGTCGTTAGTCGGGAGTCGGGAGTAAAGAGCAGGGACTCACGTTTCCAGACTCCCAACTAACGACTCATGACTCAATTATACGAATCCAGCATCTGCTGCAGATCTGCTTCAGTTTTTACCAAAACCTCCCTTGCCTTACTGCCCTGGTTACCCCCTACAACACCGGCTGCTTCCAGCTGGTCCATCAGCCTGCCCGCCCTGTTGTACCCCAGTTTCATGCGGCGCTGCAACAGGGAGGTACTGCCTACCTGGCTCGCAACGATCAGCCTGGCCGCATCTTCAAAAAGCGGGTCCTTGTCGCCCAGGTCAAAATCCTTGCCTTCCATATCCTTTTCATCAATATATTCCGGCAAAAGGAACGGCTGCGGATAACCGCGCTGTGCACCGATGAAATCTACGATCTTGTCCACCTCGGGTGTATCCACAAAAGCGCATTGCAAACGTACAATATCACCGTTATAACTGATCAGCATATCCCCTTTACCGATCAGCTGCTCGGCCCCGCCGGCATCCAGGATGGTTCGGCTGTCGATCTTGCTGCTCACTTTAAAGGCTATACGTGCAGGAAAATTTGCTTTAATGGTACCCGTTATGATATTTACCGACGGCCTTTGTGTGGCAATGATCAGGTGAATACCAACGGCCCGGGCAAGCTGTGCCAGGCGTGCAATGGGCATTTCCACTTCCTTTCCGGCCGTCATGATCAGGTCTGCAAATTCATCCACCACCAGCACAATAAAAGGTAAGAACTGGTGGCCTTTTTCGGGGTTCAGCTTCCGGGATACAAATTTTTCATTGTACTCCCTGATATTGCGGCAACCCGCTTCCTTCAGCAGGTCGTACCGGTTGTCCATTTCAATACAAAGTGCATTTAACGTATGCACCACTTTTTTTGTATCCGTGATGATGGCATCCTCTTCGCCCGGCAGTTTTGCCAGGAAATGGTTTTCGATCGTTTTGTAAATGCTCAGCTCCACTTTTTTGGGGTCCACCAGTACAAACTTCAGTTGCGAGGGATGTTTCTTATACAAGAGGGAAACCAGGATCGCATTCAAACCAACTGATTTGCCCTGGCCGGTAGCACCCGCCATCAACAGGTGCGGCATGGTGGTCAGGTCAACAATAAAATTTTCGTTGTCTATTTTTTTGCCGATCGCGATCGGGAGCGAAAAATTATTTTTCTGGAATTTTTCAGAAGCGATCAGCGTTTTCATGCTCACAATACTTTTCTTGGCATTGGGTACTTCAATACCAATGGTGCCCTTGCCGGGAATGGGTGCAATGATGCGTATACCCAGTGCCGCAAGGCTCAGGGCAATATCATCTTCCAGGTTCTTGATCCTGGATATCCGCACACCGGCTGCCGGGATGATCTCGTATAAAGTAACGGTAGGGCCTACCGTAGCATAGATCTTCTGGATCTGGATATCATAATTCTTCAGGGTATTGATGATCTGGTTCTTATTGTTCTCCAGTTCATCGGCATCCTGTACAATTTTATCATTGCCATAATTTTCCAGCAGGTCGATGCCGGGAAATTTATAATCCCGCAGGTCGAGAATGGGATCGTATGGTTTTGTGGCGGGGATCTTTGCCATGTTTGCTGCAGCGGGTTCTTCCGGAATTTCAGGAACAGATTTTATTTCAAGCGGCAGGTCTGTTTCAGCCATGATCGTTTTAACCGGGGCAACCGGTTGAGGGATGACCAAAATGTCTTCATCTGCAAACGGTTCGGGATCTGTAATGGCCTTTTCTACCAGGCTGATATCATGGTCCAATGCCGGGTTTACGGGAATCTCAACAGGCAACATGGCACTATTGTCCTTTACAGAATTACCCTTTGAAATATGCTGTGAATCATCCCAGGATAGTTTTTCCGATATTTCCTCTTCAACAGGTACAATATCCGCACCTGGTGGTACCACCGCTTTTTTAACAGGTAACCTGAAGGCGGGGTTAAACTGCCAGATGATGTAAGAAAGTATGGTTACAGCCAGCAGTGCTATGGTTCCGATCACGCCGATCGTTTTATACAACCAGTCCCTCATCATATCACCGGCTGCGCCACCCCAGGGAAAAGGGTTACCCTGGAAAATGGCTGAAACCGCGACACTGATGACCGGCAGGCCAACCACCAGGTATTTGATGTTGCGCAACAGGGAAAAGACCTTTTTGCCAAAAAACAGGTTTATGCCCAATACAAAAAAACTGGTGCACAAAAGATAGGAAGCTATCCCAAACCCGTGGCGGATAAAAATTTCTGAAATAAATGCGCCAAAAGTGCCCAGCAGGTTTTGTACCTGGATGTCATTGGCCAGCAACATCCGGTAACTGAATTTGTCCTGGTCTTCGCCCCAGGTAAATAAATACGAGGTAAATGCAATAAAAAAAATGAAAGCCAGCAGCAGCAAAATACTGCCGGCAATCTTATGTGTACGTTCGTCCTTCAGTAATTTTTTTACCTCTACAGTTTCTTCTTTCTCCGGCTTTAACTGCCCTGTTTCGGCAGCTTTTGCTTTTGATGATTTCAGTTTATTTGCCATCGGCAACAAAGATATAGAAAAGCATTGCTTCAAATACGCATGGTAAAAATCAATTTGTAATATGTGATCTCATGGTAATTATGTACGTTTGGGGAAACATCCATACTTTGAAACGATCTGCCAACCTGCTGTTTTTTTATTTTTGTGTATTTTTTTGTAACGCCCAGTCAACCCCTGTTTCAACGGCAGTTTTGTTAAATGCCATTACTGAAGACAGCAGCCTGATCGCAAAAACATATATTTATATCGACAGCAGTTCAACCGCTGAGGTCACTGATGTTTTACAAAAACCGTTCACTCCGCTGGAAAAATATAAAAACCGGAGGCAGGTACCGGCTGCCCTGGTCACCGGGACCATTTACCTGAAAATTCATTTTATCAATAATACTGAAAAGCAGATCACAGGCTACCTGTTCCCGGGCAATTATTATTCCGCAATTGAAATATATAAAACAGGTATGCAACCCTTGCCTGTTATTGATAATGGTGGCCATCCCGGCTACCGGAAATTGACCTTTGATCCCGGTGAAAGTGGGGCTGTACTGGTCAAACTCAAACCGCTTAAAAATGATTTTAATTATATAAGCCCCTTTTTTATACCCGAAAACAGGTTTGACTCCCACGAGATCCAAAAAACCGGTTTGAAGTCAGATATCCAGTTGTATGGACTGGTACTGAGCGGGGTGTTGTTCATGATGATCTTATTTATGGTCACCAATTTCATCATCAACCTTAAAAAGGAATTTTTATACAATGCCCTGTATTCTCTTTGCATGTTCCTGCTCATCTTTTTAAATTCAACATTATCCAAAACAAATACGCCGTTCTCAAAACTGTATTTCAGCTATGTTGACTTTTTCCTGCTGGTAACGGGTACCATTTTTTACATTGCTTTTACCCGGAAATTCCTAAACACCAGATATGACTATGAACTGCTTGATAAAATTTTCAGGTACGGTGAACGTTTTGTGCTGTTGCTGCTGGGCGTATATACCTACCTGCATTTTTTTACATCCACATTCCTGCCCCAGTTTTTTCTGGAGATTGTTATGAAAATACTGATCCTGGTAATTGGCATTGCATTCATTTACCTGGCCGTTAAACATAAGAACCGGCTCTTTAATTATATAGCGGCCGGCAATGCCATGCTGATCCTGTTTTCAGTCATTTCGCTGGTATTGCTGCTCCAGAAAGTAAGGCCTGTCAATATTTTTTACTCATCCCTGTTTTATTACAATACCGGGATCGTATTTGAACTGATTTTTTTCCTGGTCGGTTTAAATTACAAAAACAGGAGCGAGATCATCCGCGGGATCAAGGAACAGGAAGCCCTGAAACTGGAAGCAGAGAAAAAAGAATTTGAAACCCAGCTGGCCATCATCAAAGCACAGCAGGAAGAACGCAACAGGATCAGCGCCGATATGCATGATGACCTGGGTGCCGGTATGACCACGATCAGTTTGTACAGTGAGCTGGCAAAAACAAAATTAAAGGACAGCCCGGTACCGGAGATCGATAAGATCTCTTCAGCTGCCAATGAATTGCTGAATAAGATGAATGCCATCATCTGGAGTATGAGCAGCAGCAACGATTCTTTGAATAATATGATCGGTTATATCCGCAGCTATGCACAGGAATATTTTGAAAATTCCGGGGTCACCTGCCGGATCAGCATCCCGGATAACCTGCCCAATATTGAAGTGATCGGCGAAATCAGGAGAAATGTATTCCTGGTGGTGAAAGAAGCTTTAAACAATATCCTTAAACATGCAAAAGCAACCGAAGTGTCCATTACCCTGGAAAGGGTTGAAGGAGGGCTAAGCTTATACATTCACGACAATGGCAAAGGCATTGACCTGGATACCATCCGCCAGTTCGGTAACGGCCTGAAAAATATGAAAAAAAGAATGCAGGATGTTGATATAGATTTCCGGATCGAAAATAAACAAGGCACCCTGATCACCCTGCACCGGAAAATTGCAACATTTTAATTCCGTTTATTAACAGCCAGAAAAAGCAGTATCCATCCGGCTATAAATGATGCCCCGCCAAAAGGGGTTATAGCGCCTATCCAGTTCAACGGTAATGCATGCTCTTTAACGTAACACAATACATACAATGATCCCGAAAAAAGCACCATGCCGGCTATAAAGAACAGTCCGGCTAATTTCATCATCCGGCCCGGGAAATCCCTGTACAAAATACCGGCTGCCAGTAAGGCAAATACATGGTAAAACTGGTACCGTACAGCGGTTTCAAAAACCTGCAGGTTTTCAGCAGCCAGCAGATCCTTTAACCCGTGCGCTGCAAATGCACCCAGGGCTACTGATAATGCCCCGGTCAATGCTGCTGTTTTTATAAATAGTTTGTGCATTGGAAGGTTTAAGGTTTAAAGTTTAAGGTTTAAGGTTGAGAGGCTGTTTTTGTTCAGTTCTGCTGCAGGCAAAATGAATGCAGCCTGTTTGTAAAACGGTTCCCGTTCTTTTAATTTTTGTTCAATATAAAATAACAGTTCAGCTGTATTTATTTTACTGATCAACGGGCGCCTGTCTTTTTCAGGGATGACCCTTTCGGAAATATATTTTGAAGAGGCAGATAGGTAAACGGAGATCCCGTTCTTATTTATCCATTTCATGTTGTCATTAAAGCAGGCCGTTCCGCCTCCGCAGGCAATGAGGCAATCATCTTTTTCAGCAAACCCATGCAGTGCAGTGGTTTCTATTTTCCGGAAATATTCTTCACCTTTATTTTCAAAAAGCCAGGTAATTGTATTCCCGGACTCCTGCTCAATAACATCATCCAGGTCATAAAAGGTTAACCCGTTCTGCCTTGCCCATATTTTACCCCAATAGGTTTTGCCGCTGCCCATAAATCCAACGAGAAAGATTTTCATTTACAGTAAAATTACAGCGAATGTACAGGAATATCTATTTATGGGCAGGGAGTAGGCTTTGCTATTGAATCCACTATTTATTCTTGAAATCGCCCCTTTTCCACGCTTTGATGAATTCATTCCAGGCAAACGGATTGAAGATATTCATGGGAGGCGCCTGCCCGGCATAATAGGCTTTATTGGCATTTTGCCTCAGGTATTGACTGCTTGATTCACGCCCGTCTGTAGGCAAACTGGCAACCAGTAATTTTCGGGTAGCCGCACTGTTGTTCTTGCGTGCAACGGCAATATAATCATCGGGGACTTCCGTATTTAAAAAATCACGTTCAAACTGGGCCCTGGTGGGCCTGGCTTTAATGATGGTGGCTGCCAAATAAATGGTATCCGTTACCATCAGTTGTATGATGCTGTGCTGGTTTCCCTCCAGGTTTGCAGGGATCACCACGGTTTTTGGTTTATAACCGATGCTGGTAAAAACTACCTGGTCGCCCTTTAAAACCACGATGCTGAAAACACCCTTGTTGTTGGTAATGGTTCCCCGGTTCTGGCCTTTGATCATTACACTCACCGATTCCAGGCCCTTTAAACTGTCTGCCGTCATCACAATACCATATAACTGAACAACGGAATCCTTGAATGTTTCAAACTGGGCTTTGGCAACAACAGGAAAAAGAAAAAAAGCAATAAAAAAGTATGGTATAATTTTTTTCATGAAAATGTTTCAAAATTGGTATACAGATGAATCAAGATCCGGTCACGCCTGCCGGGCGGGATATCCTTTCAGTACTGCAGCTCTTCTCAAAAATACCGATATTCTGTAATTAATAAACAAAGTAAGGCCATCAATGTTTAAATTTGCTGTTCACATGTGTTTTTTAACAAATAATTGAACGATGACAAACGAAGATATTTTAAAAGCGCTGGGCAATGTACAGGAACCTGATCTTGGCAAAGACCTGGTCACACTGAACATGGTAAAAGATATTGCCATTGATGGCAACCTGGTTTCTTTTACTGTGGTATTGACCACACCCGCATGTCCGCTGAAAGATATGATCATGAATGCCTGCATCAATGCCGTAAAATTATTGGTGAATAAAGATGCTGTTGTAACGGTAAACTTTACCAGCAACACCAGCAGTAACCGGAAAGACAACAAAAACATCCTGGCGGGTGTAAAAAATATCATTGCCGTGGTGAGCGGGAAAGGCGGCGTGGGCAAAAGCACCGTGGCCTCCAATTTTGCCCTGGCCCTTGCAGCAGGGGGAGCAAAAGTTGGTTTGATGGATGCCGATATTTATGGCCCCAGCCAGCATATCATGTTTGGTATCAGGGGTGAACGGCCTTTGATGAGGGAAGAGGATGGTAAAGGCTGGATAGTACCCATTGAAAAATACGGTATTAAAATAATGAGCATTGGTTTGCTGATCGACGAAAAACAGGCCGTGGTTTGGCGCGGCCCCATGGTGAGCAGTGCCATTCGCCAGTTTGTAAGTGAAGTGGATTGGGGCGAACTGGATTACCTGGTCATTGACATGCCACCCGGCACCGGCGATATTCATTTGACCATTGTTCAAACAGTGCCGGTTACCGGGGTTATTGTGGTCACAACACCGCAAACCGTTGCCCTGGCGGATGCTAAAAAAGGTATTGCCATGTTTGGCCAGGCGCAGTTAAAAGTACCCGTGATCGGTTTGGTAGAAAATATGAGTTACTTCACCCCTTTTGAATTACCGGATAACAAATATTACATCTTCGGAAAAGACGGCGGTAAAAATTTAGCAGAAGAATTTGACATTCCCTTCCTGGGGCAAATACCCATTGTTGAAAGCATCCGTGAAGGCGGGGATATTGGCGTGCCGGCCATGGTTGGCAATGATGCCATCACCCAAAAAGCATTTATGGATTTCAGTTCCAGTGCAGTAAGGGGTATTGCCATGCGCAATGCCAACCTGGAGCCTACACAGATCGTGGAGATCGTTGAAGGATAATACCCCGTCAACGGTTGTATCCCGATGGCTATCGGGAATGTCGGCGGTTAATACAAAGCCAAATATGATTTCTTTCTAATAATCTATCCACCATTGTCTATTTTCGCAACATGCAACAAACATTAACCCATCAGCAACTGGTAGATATTGCCAATGAATTTGGCACACCGGTTTATGTATACCATGCTGAACGTATTGCCGGACAATATAACAAGCTGAAAAATGCATTCAAAGATTCCAATGCCCGTTTTTTTTATGCGTGCAAATCACTTACCAATATAAATGTTCTGAGATACATCAAGAGCCTGGGCGCTTCGCTGGATTGTGTAAGCATATATGAAGTGAAGCTGGGACTGATGGCAGGTTTTGAACCAAAAAATATTTTGTACACGCCCAACTGTGTAGATTTTGATGAAATTGTACAGGCAAAAGAACTTGGGGTAAACATC
>CAZBIK010000118.1:0-10188 GCA_964491955.1 uncultured Ferruginibacter sp. | reverse complement strand
CCGTGGCAGTTCGACAACCTGATTGGGCGACAAACACAATTTGTTTTGACTTTTGTCGTATGGAGCTGCTGCTACCTTGGTTTCTGTTCGCCGGCTTTGAGCCAGTACCTGTTTCTTTGGATCAGCATCCCGCAACAGGAAAGCTGTTTTTTCCCGGTTGTAGATATCCTGGATAATTTTCCCGGAACTGAGATCAACCTGGCGGATGTTCATCCAGATAAAATCACGGTTACCGTCACCGGTTATTGCAAATGACCTGTTGGCATCCTGTGCCAGAACTGAGAATGAAGTTGCAATCAAAGATGTTGTAAGTAAAATTTTAATATTCATAAGAGGAGTTTTTTGAATTTATATTGATACGTAAATTAGTCAAATTACATAAATCAAACAAGATTTTTTTATGAATGGTTGTTTTCAATGGCTGTTTTAACACTACCGTGTTTCAAAAGCAGTTTACGGGCAGTTTCATAATCACTGATCCCGGCTTTTTCCATCAGCATATGAACACCCCTGTCGACCAGTTTTTCATTAGTCAGCTGCATATTTACCATCCGGTTGCCTTCTACCCTTCCCAGCTGTATCATCACTGCCGTTGAGATCATATTGAGCACCAGTTTTTGGGCCGTACCGCTTTTCATCCTGGTACTTCCGGTAACGAATTCCGGGCCCGTTATGACTTCTACCGGGTAATCAGACAGGGCGCTTACCGGGCTTTCCGGGTTGCAACAAATACTTCCGGTAATGATATGATTTGCTTTACACTTTTCCAGCGCTGATAAAATGTATGGAGTTGTACCACTTGCAGCAATGCCAATGACCAGGTCTCTTTCATTAACTGCATGTTCCTGCAGGTCAAGCCAGCCCTGTTCAGGGTCATCTTCGGCAAATTCCACTGCATTGGTTATTGCTTTATTACCGCCGGCAATGATCCCGGTAACCAGTCCCTTCGGAACCCCGAATGTTGGCGGGCATTCACTGGCATCCAGAATGCCCAGCCGGCCGCTGGTGCCGGCTCCCATATAAAAAAGGCGGCCTCCCATCAGCATTTTATCCACGATCGCCTGCACCAATGCATCGATCTGCGGAATGGCTTTTTCAACTGAATCAGCCACCGTCTTATCTTCCCTGTTGATGTTAAAGAGAATTTCGGTAACCGTCATTTTATCCAGGTTACTGTAGTTAGATTCAGATTCTGTGATTCGGATGAACGACATAGCTTCTATTGATGAAATTTTACCAAACCGTCCATGGGTTTCTTTAAAACTTTACCCAGTTGCAGTTCGTAGGAGGTACACATATCTTTTAAAACATCCCGGAAACCATAGGCCACACTGCCGGTAAAATTGATGGGCATTGTCCAGCTTTCACGGTATTTATATACATGGTTAAAGAAAAAATCATTAAAACTGTCCTCGATGATATTTTCGATCATATAATGCCCCCTGTTCTCCACCAGGAAAGTTACAAATGAGGCCAGGTAACGGTTTGGCAAAGGTTGTTTATACACTGCAGTTAAAATTTCATCGCTGTTGGTATGATACTTTGCATTGAAACGGTCCATCAGGTCCTCGTCGAAGGTTTTATACAGGAAATACTGGATCACTTTTTTGCCCAGGTATGCCCCGCTGCCTTCATCACCCAGTACATAGCCCAGCCCCGGACTGTTCTTCATTATTTTTTTACCATTGTAAAAACACGAATTGGAGCCTGTGCCCAAAATGCAGGCGATCCCTTTGTCATGGCCGCAAAGCGCCCTGGCTGCCCCCATCAGGTCATGGTCAACATGAACGGTTGCTGTTTCAAATACCTTTTGTATCGCTTTCCTGACTTCCTTTACATTTTCGGTATTGCTGCAACCGGTCCCGTAAAAGTAGATCTCTTCCGGTGCTGTTTTTTTCAACCTGGGTTTCAGTTCTTCCTTTATGATATATTCAATTTGTTCTGCAGACAGGAAATAAGGGCTTAACCCCTGTGTATAAAAGGTTTTCCTGGATCTCCCGTTCAATAAACACCATTCTGTTTTGGTGGACCCGCTGTCTGCCAGTAATTTGATCGCCATTTTTGTTTTTTAAAATTATACCCAAGTTAAACCATTCATGTGAATTACATTAAAATTAACCGGCGTTCGCCCCAAAAAATTAACTTCGCAAAATGAATACAAAAAAAATACAGGTTTGGTTGCCGCTGCTTTTCAGTTTAACGATGATCTTGGGCATGTATTTCGGGTATAAGATGCGGGACAGTATGCCCGGTAAAAGTTTCTTTTATGCTGAAAAACGCAGGCCGGTGCAGGAGATCATGGACCTGATCAAAAACCGGTATGTGGATGATGTAAAAATGGATGAACTTGCCGATACTGCTATTCAGGCCATGCTGGCCAAATTAGATCCGCATTCTGTTTTTATTCCCGCATCGGAACTGCAGCAGGTAAATGAAGACCTGGCCGGTAAATTTTTTGGAATAGGGATCGAGTTTAACATTTTTGAGGATACCCTGCATGTGATCAATGTATTGAAAGACGGCCCGGGCTTTAAGGCCGGTATATTAACCGGCGACAGGTTCATACAGGTGAATGACAGTGCTGTTGCAGGAAATAAGACCAGTGCTGATGATTTCAGGACACTGTTGCGTGGAGACCGCGGTACAAAAGTTACCATTACTTTTTTACGCAATGGTGAAAAAAAACAGGCTACCATCACACGTGATGCGATTCCGCTCAGCAGTATTGATGCCGGTTATATGATGACCAAAGAGACCGGTTATATCCGGCTTAACAAATTTTCATCGGTAACATACCGCGAATTCATGGAGTCGCTGGAATCCCTTAAGAAAGCCGGGTTGCAAAAACTGGTACTCGACTTAAGGGGGAATGGAGGTGGAATTTTAGACCAGGCCGTGGAAATTGCCGATGAATTTCTGGAAGGAGATAAACTCATTACCTATACAGAAGGAAAACACGTTGCCAAAAAAGAGTATCGCTGCCGCCGGATTGGCCAGTTTGAAAAAGGTGCGTTGGTTGTTCTTGTTGATGAGGGTTCGGCAAGTGCCAGCGAGGTTTTGGTTGGGGCACTGCAGGACTGGGACCGGGCTACCATCATTGGCCGGCGCACTTTTGGCAAAGGCCTGGTACAGGAACAATTTGACCTGAGTGATAAAAGCGCTTTGCGTTTAACCGTGGCCAGGTATTTTACTCCGGTTGGCAGGAGTATACAAAGATCATACAGCAATGGCGGAAAAGCTTATTATGATGAAATAGATAACCGTTTCCGGGATGGGAAAATGACGCAAGCCGACACCATTAAAGCAGATCCGGGAAAAGTGTACAAAACCAAGGGTGGAAAAAAGGTTTATGGCAACGGGGGGATCACGCCCGACCATTTTATTGCAATGGATACTGCCGGGTTCAGTAAAAATTCGGCTATGCTCTATGAAAAGGGAACCATTGGCAATTTTGCCTATAACTTTTACCTGCAGAACCTGGGCAGTTTAAAATTGTATAAATCGCCTGGCGACTTTATCCAAGCATTTTCATTTACTGAAGATAACTGGAACCGTTTTGTTCAGGCTGCATCCCGGGATTCGGTGAATATTTCCAATATCCCGCCCAATGAGAAGACAGCACTTATCAACCGGATCAGGTCGGGCATTGCCAGGCAACTCTGGCGCAATGAAGGTTTCTTTGAGGTAATGAATAAAACAGATGATGCCGTTATTAAAGCGATGGAATTATTAAATAATTAAAGTATCGCCACAAAGCTTTTTCTGATTGTTTATGCCCTTCCCCTCAGGTCATTTTACTACCTTTGCCGCAAATAACGATTCTATATGTGGTTGAATAATATACTGGAAACAATTGGCAATACCCCCCTGATCAAACTGAACAGCATTACCAAAAACCTGCCTTGCACTGTACTGGCAAAAGTGGAATACTTTAATCCCGGCAATTCCATTAAGGACCGTATGGCACTTAAAATGCTTGAAGTGGCTGAGCGTGAAGGAAAGATCAAGCAGGGCGGCACCATTATTGAAGGTACCAGCGGCAACACGGGAATGGGGCTTGCTTTGGCAGCCTGTGTAAAGGGTTATAAATGCATTTTTACAACTACAGATAAACAATCAAAGGAAAAAGCCGATATTCTAAAAGCGGTTGGTGCCGAAGTGATCGTTTGTCCTACCAATGTTGAGCCGGAAGATCCCCGCAGTTACTATTCAGTTTCAAAACGCCTGGCAACAGAAGTGCCGAATAGCTGGTATGTGAATCAATACGACAACCTGGCCAACCGCCTTGCCCATTATGAACAAACCGGACCCGAGATATGGGAACAAACAGAAGGAAAGGTTACGCACCTGGTTGTGGCAACCGGAACAGGTGGAACAATTGTAGGGACCGGGAAGTATTTAAAAGAAAAAAATCCTAACATAAAAGTATGGGCTATTGATAGTTATGGTTCTTTGTTGAAAAAATATTTTGAGACAGGAGAACTCGACCAAAAAGAAGTATATCCTTATATCAGTGAAGGTTTTGGTGAAGATTTTGTACCTGCAAATTATGATATGAGTGTAATAGATGCTTTTACAAAAGTGACCGATAAGGATGGAGCGGTGATGGCCAGGCGGATCGCCAAAGAAGAAGGCATGTTTTGCGGGTATAGTGCCGGAAGCTGTTTACAGGGAATGCTGCAGCTGGCCAAAGGCCCTGATGGAAAAGACTTACTTAAAAAAGATGATGTGGTTGTTTTGATCTTTCATGACCATGGCAGCCGGTATGTGGGTAAGGTGTACAATGACCAGTGGATGCTGGAACGTGGATTTTTAGATGTAAAAACCTTTAAGGACCTGGTAAGCGGCCGTGGCACACAGCGTTTGATCCATTTAAAAAAGACAGATACCGTTGCCGAAGCCATTGAACTGATGAAGAAATATGATATAGAAAACATCCCGGTTATGGATCATGAAACCAGTGTGGGAGCCATATCTGCCGGCGGTTTGTTCAATAAGATACTGTCCAATCCTGATATCAAAACCCAAACTGTTGAGTCGGTGATGGAAAAACCTTATCCTGAAGTGGCTTTTGAAACACCGGTTGAACGCTTAAGCAGTTTTATCACCAAAGAAAACGGCGCCGTTTTAAGCAGGGATGAAAGTGGCTCTTTTCACATTGTTACCAAATACGACATTATTCAAAGCCTGACCAAATAACTACCCGGTTAATTTACGAATAGCTATAAACCTTTGCAGTACTGCATTCTGTCAGTACATGCCCATTCATATACACTATTTACATAATCTTAAGTACGTAGATTTACGATGGGATTTAGCGTACCTGTACGATACTGTTTTCTGCATATCTACGATGTGAACAGTAAATACAATAGCACAAAAAAAGAGCAATACCGCTCTAGTACACGATAAAAAATGAGTGCATCTTTGTGTCAGAAGTTGATTGATAGGAATTAAATATCAATCGTTATCCAAAATCCTGATTAAAGCCAAGTAATTAAATCCAATGTTTGTGAAAAACCAACAAACAATCCAATATCAGTCAACTTCTTTTTAAATTTTGAAAAACCTTTTTACGCTTCAAGATCTTATCTTATTGAAAAACCAAAGGATCTGAAAGTAATGAAAACCAATATCCTGCCAGTGCTGTAAAAAGCGTTGGGCTGAAGAACCAAAGAAAAACCAATATCCCCGCCTATGCCCTAAAAAGCGATGATGGCACGAAGAACCGAAGAAAAACCAATATCCGGCCTATGCTGTAACAGGCGATGATGGCCAAAATGAAGAACACTGAAACACAGGATTAAATTATTTTTTGAACAAACTGGCTGAATAAGGTAACCCCCTTAAGAAAGCAGATTCAAATGATCCTGGAAAACCGGCCCTGCTTGGTTGGTTAAAATGTTAAACTTCCACAGTTATTTGATACGTCAAAAGACTGTGGAAGTTTTTTTATGCGTTATGTTTCCTTCTTATTAATTTCAGGCAATGTTCCTGCAAAATCCAACTGAACTCGGTTTTATTCCTCAAAGGATCATTTCTTTGGTCCCATCACAAACTGAATTGTTATCCGCACTGGGCCTGGAAAAAGAAACTACAGGCATCACCAGGTTTTGTATTCATCCCGCAACCTGGTTCAATACAAAGAAAAGGATCGGCGGAACAAAAAATCTACATATTGATGAAATAAGGAAATTACGGCCAGACCTGGTCATTGCCAATAAAGAAGAGAATGTACGGGATCAAATTGAACAACTGGCCCGGGGTCACCCGGTATGGCTCACGGATGTGAGTAACCTGGAGGATGCTTTAAAGATGATACTGGATATCGGGGTTTTAACCGGTAAAAAAGAATTGGCCTTATCGCTGGCCGGCCATATAAAAACTGCATTTGCTGGTTTACCCAAAATAAGGCCAGGGCTGAAAACGGCATATATGATCTGGCGAAACCCCTGGATGACAACAGGGGGCGATACATTTATTCATGATATGATGCAGCACTGTGGTTTTGAAAATATATTTGCCCATAAGACAAGGTATCCTGAAACCAGTATTGAAGAACTGCAAACCCGGGACTGCCAACTGTTGCTGCTCTCTTCGGAACCCTACCCTTTTACTCAAAATCACCTGGATGTATTAAAATCCAAATTGCCTGGAACCGGGATCAAACTGGTTGACGGTGAATTTTTCAGCTGGTATGGCAGCAGGCTGTTGGAAGCACCAGCCTATTTCAAAAAACTAATACATGAACTTTAATAACAAAATTTGCTGTTCATAGCATAACACAGGTTTTTATATTAAATTTGCCAAAAACCAAACTAACTATGGCTAATAAAAAAATCATTGAATTACTGGGCAACCAGGCCGACAGTCTTTTGAACCATGAGTGTAAGACGATTTCAAAAAAAGATATTTTTCTTCCCAACCCCGATCATGTGGATGAAGTTTGGAGAGGCAGTAACCGGAGCAATCAAACCCTGAAAAGTTTACAGAATTTTTTGAGCCATGGACGCCTGGGCGGTACCGGCTATCTTTCCATATTACCCGTTGACCAGGGTATAGAACACAGTGCAGGCGCATCCTTTGCTCCAAATCCCATTTATTTTGACCCTGAGAATATTGTAAAACTGGCGATTGAAGGCGGTTGCAATGCGGTGGCTTCAACGTATGGTGTATTGGGTATAGTAAGCCGTAAGTATGCACATAAAATCCCGATGATGGTTAAAGTAAACCACAACGAATTTTTAAGCCTCCCCAATAAATTCGACCAGGTAATGTTTGGGCAGATCAAGGATGCCTGGAACATGGGAGCCACTGCTGTGGGTGCAACCATCTATTTTGGCAGTGCGGAAAGTACACGCCAGATACAGGAAGTGGCCACTGCATTTGAAATGGCACATGAACTGGGAATGACAACCGTTCTGTGGTGCTACCTGCGAAATAATGGATTTAAAGTTGATGGGGTTGATTATCATACTGCAGCCGATCTGACAGGCCAGGCCAATCACCTGGGTGTTACCATACAGGCCGATATCATTAAACAAAAATTACCAACCAACAACGGAGGATACAATGCTACCAAACACGGAAAAACTTCTCCGCTGGTATATTCTGCTTTAACTACCGACCACCCGATCGACCTTACCCGTTACCAGGTGGCCAGTTGTTATATGGGAAGGGTTGGCCTGATCAACAGCGGTGGCGAAAGCAAAGGTGCTACCGACCTTGCAGAAGCAGTGACCACAGCAGTGATCAACAAGCGTGCAGGTGGCATGGGTTTGATCAGCGGCCGCAAGGCATTTCAAAAACCAATGAAAGACGGTGTTGAATTGCTGAATACCATCCAGGATGTTTATTTGGATAAGAGTATCACGATTGCGTAAAGGGTTGAAAGCCCGCCCGGCTGAACGCCGTTCGGACGGGGTTTAAGGGTTGCATGGTTTAAAGGTTTAAGGGTTGATACTTAAACGACTTAAACGATTTAAAATGGCTTAAACGTTTGTATGAAAAAAGAAGAAGATTTTGATGCCAACCTCGCCGGGGAAGAAGTGGAATCGGGTGAAGATGCCAAGGCCAACTGGTTTAAGCGGATGAAAAAGGGTATTCTTACATCTACCAAAGATAAAAAAGATGCGCCCGAAGGATTGTGGTCCAAATGCCCTTCCTGCAAATACACCTGCACGGTTGCTGAACTGGGCGAAAACAAATTTGTGTGCCCAAAATGTGAATACCATCACCGCATTGGCAGCCAGGAATATTTTGAGATCCTTTTTGATGACAACAGCTATACCGAACTCTTTGCAAACATCAGGTCGAAGGACCATTTGAATTTTGTAGACCTGAAACCTTATGGCAAGCGGCTGGAAGAAACCTATGCCAAGACCGGCATTCATGATTCGATGACCGTGGCACATGGAAAAATAAATACAAACGACCTGGTCATTGCCTGTATGGATTTTGAATTTATCGGCGGAAGCCTGGGCAGTGTGATGGGAGAAAAAATAAGCCGGGCCTGAGATTATTGCATGGAACACCGGGTCCCTTTTATGATCATCAATAAAAGCGGCGGAGCCCGGATGATGGAAAGTGCTTTTTCATTGATGCAGCTTGCCAAAACATCCGGTAAACTTTCTCAGCTGAGCGATAAAAAAATACCCTACATCTCATTATGTACCGATCCAACATTTGGCGGTACCACGGCCTCATTTGCCATGTTGGGCGATGTGATCTGTGCCGAACCCGATGCCCTGATCGGTTTTGCCGGGCCCAGGGTTATTAAGGAAACCATTAAAAAAGACCTCCCGGATGGTTTTCAGCGTAGCGAATTCTTACTGGAACATGGATTTTTAGACTTTATAGTACACCGGAGGAATCTTAAGGAAAAATTGGGTAACTTGTTGGTGCTCTTTAAAGGATAACTTGTACAGCCGTATGCACATTTAATGGCAACAATAAATCTGCAGGAATAACCAATTTAAACTATGTTGCTTTTTAAATTACCCATACCTGTTTTATTGTTTTTAATAACAGCGGGTAATGCATTTGCACAAACGCCATGCACTACACTTGGCCAGAACCCTTCCACCGCTTTTCCCGTTTGCGGCACGGCTGTTTTTCAGCAGGATAGTGTACCCATTTGCAGTTCAAATATTTTGTATGTGCCGGGTTGTTCCGTACCCGGGGATACCATTTCCTATAAAAACAAAAATCCGTATTGGTATAAATTTACCTGTTTTCAAAGCGGCACACTCAGTTTTGTCATCATCCCCAACCAGCCCAATGAAGATTACGACTGGCAGTTGTATGATGTTACCGGCCGAAACCCTGATGATGTGTATACCGATTCTTCACTGGTAGTTACCGGTAACTGGGCAGGTACATATGATTCTACAGGGGCTTCGGCAACCGGGGTTAATTTTATTCAATGTGCCTCCCTTCCCGAAGTTTTGGCACCCACATTTGCATTAAGTCCAAATTTAATACAGGGGCATAATTACCTTTTATTGGTCAGTCATTTTTCTGATACAGAACAGGGATATTCGTTATCATTTAGCGGAGGTACTGCTGTGATCACCGATACTTTGCCACCTCATATGTTTACAGCAAGCCGGGCAAGTTGTGATGGAACTCAAATTCTGGTAAAACTCAATAAACGGATGAAATGCAGCAGCCTGGCTGCCAATGGTTCTGATTTTATCATCAGCCCGGCTGCAGCAACCATTATCAGTGCTTCCGGTTTTGGATGCTCCGGTGGATTTGACATGGATTCGGTCTTAATTACTTTCAGTAATCCCCTGCCCTTTGGTAATTATAATTTAATTGCCCGCAACGGAACCGATGCCAATACATTACTGGATCTTTGTGATAACGGCGTACCTGTTGGCGAGTCCATTCCCTTTACTATACTTTCCCCGTTGCCTGTACCCATGGACAGTTTAAACGGCAACAGGTGCAGCATGGATTCGCTGGTTTTGATCTTTCCTGAAGTGATCAAATGTAATTCAGTAGCGCCCGACGGAAGCGACTTTTTTATAACCGGTTCTTACCCGATTAGTATCAGTAATGCCTACCCAGTGAATTGTGTAAATGGTTTAACCAGGCAGATCGTTTTGCGGCTTGTAACAACAGTCATTCAACCCGGAAATTTACCGAGCCTGCTTCGGGTTGGCATTCACAGCAACACCAGTT
>CAZBIK010000117.1:0-10253 GCA_964491955.1 uncultured Ferruginibacter sp. | reverse complement strand
ATCCCGGGTAAGGAGGGGAATCCTGTTGATTTCCTTGAGGTAAATCGAGAGAACGTTTTCGTCGGAAACATCGAAGGTCATATTTGAAAGGTTCTTTCTGCTCATTTTTGTCTCTCCTTGGCAATAACTATATTGCAATAATCATGCCAAGCAGTACTTGTTTGGGTATATAACGAATAAAATATAATAATTACATATATTATATATATTTATTAGTCACCATAGTGTTTTGTGCAACCCGCCCTTCCTTTCGGACCCGGTGGGGGAATTCGGAAAAAGCGCAAAAATTTTACAAAAATACATTGCTCCCAAAAAAGGCCGGCAGCATGCTTTATATATTGTACGTGAATTGCTGACCGTGGAAGCAAAAAAGCAAGGCACCAACCTCGATGATGCCATAAAATTTTTCAGCCGGGCGGTAAAGCAACGCAGCATTGCATTTATTTTAAGCGACTTCCTGGCAACCGGTTATGATGACGGCCTGAAAGTGATCGGGAATAAACATGATGTGATCGGCATCAGGGTGTATGATAAAATGGATATGCAGCTGCCGGATGCGGGGTTATTGCAGGTACAGGATGCCGAGACCAATAAAACCAGGTGGATCGACAGCAGTGATGAAATGGTACGGTACAATTACCAGCAGCATTTTATGCAGCAAAGCGAATTGAGTAAAAATTATTTCAGGAAAGCAGGAGCAGAGTTGCTGCATGTGCGGACTGATGATGATTATGTGAAAATATTACAGAAATTTTTCATCAACAGAATTTGAAATGAAGTTGACCGTTGCCCGTTGATCGTTGTTCGTCTGTTTGGCCCTTGGCTTTTGCAGTATGGGAAATGATCTTATAAGAACCCGGCCAACGAACAACGAACAACTGACAACGAACAACGATTTAATTGAAAACATGGTGATCAAAAAGAATTATTGGAATGTGTTGCGTACCGGATTAATTGCCTGTTTTTCATTTTGTATGCAATTGGGTTTTGGCCAGGCATTACAGACCATTACTGATAAAAAGGATATCCTGATCGGCGAGCAGATCAGGCTTACCATAAAACTTACTTTGCCGCTCAACAGCGCCGGTTTAAACAAATGGCTCATCATCCCGGATTCAATTGCACATTTTGATATTGTGGATGCAGGCAAAACAGACAGCATCAATTTTAAGGACAATTCCAAAGCTGTTGAACAAACCATCATTATTACCAGTTTCGATTCAGGCAGGTGGGTATTCCCGGCCCTTCCGGTTGAGTTTTTGGAGAACAGCCCACCCGGCACTGCGGGCAGGCAAACTGCAAGGGTTGTACAAACCGATTCTTTTTTTGTAAATGTTTCCTATTCGCCTGCTGATACGACCAGCCAGTTGCGTGACATTAAGCCAATCATAAAAGTTACGGTCACTGATTATTCCTGGTATTATATTGCCGGTGGGGTTTTATTGTTGTTGCTGATCATTTACCTGCTCTACAGGTATTTTAAAAAGAAACCAAAATTAAAGCCAGCCCTGAACAGTTCAGGTCTTTCCCCTTTTGATGAAGCAATGGCTGAGTTGAAAAAACTGTCGCAGTATAATTTGCAGGATGCCGATGGTATTAAAAAGTATCATACCAATTTGTCAGCAATATTTAAAAATTACCTGGGGCGTAAGCAGCAAAAAGACCTGATGAGCAAAACAACGGGCGATCTTTTGATTCATGTTTCAGATATTAAATTATCCCCAGAAAATATTTCAGACCTGGCTACCGCGCTGCGCTGTACAGATGCGGTAAAATTTGCAAAGTATCTGCCATTACCTGCTGAAAGTGATGACTGCCTGCAAAAAATAACAGCAATCATCACATTAACAGAACATCAAACCTTAAACCCACGTCCGAACGGTGTTCAGCCGGGCGGGCTTAAACCTTAAACTTCCCTTGCTCTTCAATTATTTTAAAAATATAACCTTTGCCCAACCCTGGTTTTTGTTGCTATTGATCTTAGTGCCTGTGATGATATGGTGGTATGCAGCAAAGAACAGCAGGCGATCGGGAGCCATTATTATTTCAGATGCATCGGCAACCGGCTTGTCATCCTGGAAAACAACGTTCAGGCATTTGCCTTTTATATTAAGATTGCTGGCCGTTATTTTTATTACAGCTGCCATTGCCCGGCCGCAAACCATATATGAAGAACAGTATGCCGAAGGCGAAGGTGTGGATATTGTTTTGTGCATTGATGTAAGCGGCAGTATGACCGCGCAGGACCTGCAGCCCAACCGGCTGGAAGCGGCCAAACAGGTAGCCATTGATTTTGTGAACAAAAGGCTCACTGACCGTATTGCCATTGTTATTTTTTCGGGCGAAAGTTTTACCCAATGCCCGCTTACCACCGATCACCGGGTATTGATATCTGCCATTGAAAATATCCGGAACGGTTTGCTGGAGGATGGTACAGCCATTGGATCTGGGCTGGGTACCAGTGTGGACCGTTTGCGTACCAGCAAATCGAAAAGCAAGGTCATTGTGCTGTTAACCGACGGGGAAAATAACGGGGGGCTGATCGATCCGCAAACTGCCAAAGAGATCGCCAAGGCATTCCAGGTAAAAGTGTACACCATTGGGGTAGGTACAGACGGGTATGCCCCGCAGCCGCAAAATACGCCCATGGGGGTGGTTATGCAAAATGCGAAAGTTTCGATCGATGAAAAATTGCTGACTCAAATTGCAAACGAAACCGGTGGCAAATATTTCAGGGCAAAAGACAACGAAGGGCTTACCGGTATTTATGCTGAAATAAACAGCCTGGAAAAATCAAAAGTAGAAATAACCAGCCGCACACGATACACCGAAAAATTCTTTCCATTTGTAATTGTTGCACTGGCATTTCTTTTTTTGGAAATGCTGTTGAATTTTACCATTTTCCGGAAATTCCCATAGCAGGTATGCTGCATTGCAGCAACCTGAATCATAATTCCAATTCTCGGATTAATTCGTGAAATTTGTCCCCAATGAATGCAACCGTATATAAAAGCACCGGCAACTGGTATATTGTTAAGGTGTCAGAGGGCTTAGGGCCGTCAGGACAACTGAAGACGTATAATGCCCGGCTGTTGGGTAAATTTAAAATGGATGGGCTCACCAGTACCAATCCGATTGCCGTTGGGGACCAGGTGACTATTGAAATGGAAAACGAACTGGAAGGCTCGGTTACCATTACTGAAATCGGGAAACGAAAAAATTACATTACCCGAACCTCACCGGCCAATAAACACCAGCACCATATCATTGCTTCCAATATAGATCAGTCGCTTTTGTTTGCCACATTGAAAGACCCCAAAACATCCCAGGGTTTTATTGACCGTTTTTTAATTACTTCCGAAGCTTACCATATTCCATCCATCATTGTTTTTAATAAAAGCGACCTGTACCGGAAAAAAGAGGAAGAGAAATTTGCACAGGTAAAAAGTATTTATGAAGCCATCGGTTACAAAGTTTTATCCATGAGTATTGAGAACGGTGAAGGGGTTGATGCGGTTAAATCTTTGCTGAAAGATAAAGTGACCTTATTAAGCGGACATTCCGGTGTAGGAAAATCTACTTTTATCAATGCGGTTTTCCCTGAGCTGAAATTAAAAACACAGGATGTGAGCGGCTGGAGCGGCAAGGGATTGCATACTACCACATTTGCCGAAATGTTTGATCTGCCTGGCGGCGGAAAGATCATAGATACGCCCGGTATCAGGGAACTGGGGCTTGTTGATATTTCTAAAGAGGAACTGTCGCACTATTACCCGGAAATGCGGGCATTGATCAATGATTGCCGGTTCAACAACTGTATGCACTTAAATGAACCGGGTTGTGCTGTAAAAAAGGCTGTGGAAGAAGGGGGTATTCACATGGACAGGTATATCAGTTATTGCAATATCCTGGAAACGATCAATGAAAAAAGTTATTAGGAAAAGTTGTTCGTTGATGGTTGTTCGTTGTTCGTGTTTCTCCTGTATTCTCTCTGCATTGAAATAAACACCCTGCTGCAGCAACCCTGCCAACGGCCAACGAACAACGGACAACGTTCAATAAATACGATGTTCTAAAAAATGCGCCACTTCCATAACCACATTGTTATTTTTGGCAATATTTTTCCGTTGTTGCGGATAAATGCTCACCCCGTTGAAGATATTATAGTGAAGGGTTAAAAACTGTCCACGGTATTGAAAATCCCAGTCGAGTGTTTCTGCATCGTCAACCTGGTTGAGGAATTTTACTTTCAGGTCCTGTGCAAGGGTGTTGGCAATGGCGTAGAATTTTGATATCCCGCAGTTGTCATCGATCACAGCTTCGGTACAACCATTGCTGGTTTTTAATTCGTAACACATAGGTACTGGGTTTTTTATTTGATATTGGGTATTGAATAATATTTATGGTTTTTAAAAACCACTCATCTTCCGCCTTTCCATTTTGCTTTTTTTGCTGCCTTTTCGGCTTTTTCATCCCCGCCTAAAAGTTTTTCGGCGCCTACATTCCTGCCGTCGGTGGGGCAGCCAACCTTTTCTTTTTTACCAAAGATCCTGGTGATGAAACATCCGCTCAGTAAGAAGGATGCCATTACAATTACAAGTAGTATTTTTTTCATGTAATAAAGGTAATATATTATTTCACTTTTTCTTCACCTGGCCCCGTTTTAAACCACCCGCTGTACATCACATAATTGTCTGCGATCCTGTTTATTTCGCCACTGATCATCTCTTTACTGATATCTTTTACTTTTTTGGCAGGAACCCCGGCATAAATGCTTCCCGGCTCAATGCGGGTGTTTTCCAGCACTACCGCACCAGCTGCAATGATGCTGTTACTGCCAACCACTGCATTGTCCATCACGATAGCACCCATTCCTATGAGTACGTTATCCTCTATAACGCAACCATGTACAATTGCATTGTGTCCGATGCTAACATTATTTCCAATAAGGGTTGCTGCTTTCAGGTAAGTACAATGGATCACGGCTCCATCCTGTACATTCACCTTATTGCCCATGCGTATGCTGTTCACATCGCCCCGGATAACAGCATTGAACCAGATGCTGCAGTCATCACCGGTAACCACTTCGCCTACAACCGTGGCATTGGGTGCTATGAAACAATTGTTCCCGAATTCCGGGTGAATGCCCTTTACAGGAAGTATTACCGGCATGATTTGGTTTTAATGATGAATTGAACTGCTAAAGTAATCCCAATTTAATTAAAACGGAATACCAAGCATAACGTATGACTGCAATTTTTTACTCTGGTCACTGTACATGGCGCTCAGTTCAACAGGCCCGATCGGTGTTTTGTAGGCAAAGGTCAGTGCATAGCCGCTCAGGCCGTCTTTGGCAGATGTTACATTATTGCGGGTTGCAAAGTTTTTAACCAGGCCGTTTATGCGCCCGGTAATATAAATATTGTTGGCCGGGTTGTACCGCAGTCCAAGTTGTAAAGCCAAAACACTCGATGAATTTACCGTGGCTTCCTGTCAACCGGCAAACCTTACCTTGTTCCTGAAACTTCCGTTCAGCCTGCCAATTAAAACATTATTGAGGTAATTGGGCTGGTTGGTGAAATTGATGCCAACCTGCAGCTCTGCTAAAAAATTGAATTTTTTATTCAGTGGCGTAAATAACGAAGCATCAAAAGTAAAGCGTGAAAAATTTTCAAAGTCCAGGTTGGAAGGTACAACCGGAAAACCGTTTTGAAAAAGTGTAAGGTTTGGCTTTTGGTTATATACCTGGGCCAGTTCAGTATTGATCCTTAAACCTTTTGTTGGAAAGAATATCTGGTTCAGGTCGTTGTATTTAAAGTACACATAGCTTTTAAAATTGGTAAACCTGCCCTTCACTTCAGTAGCTGAAGGAACTGAGGGACTGAACCTGATATATTCAAATGCAGTTCCTATGCCGCCGGCAATTTTATTGTTGCCGCTGTTCTGAAAATTGATGAATCCCTGTGAAAAATTCTGTTTATAGGCACCATCCAGTTTATAATCGAGGTAGGTATTGATTTCCTGGTTATCGAGCCTGAAACCAGCAATGAATGCCAGGTTTTTAATACGGCCCAGGTATTGAAAATGTTCGGCTTCCACCTGCGTACTTTCCCCGAGCGAAAGGGATACCATACTCCGGGAGTTGGGTAAGATAAAATCCCGGCTGGTTAAATTCACATTAACATTAATACCCCTGAAACGGGTATAATACAACCCGGCTTTCAGATATGTATTTGGATTTTCTTCTGCTGTAAAAATAATACGGGCAGTGTCCTTTGCAACAGGTTCAAGTGTATACGAAATGCTGCTGTAATACCTGGAACCATAAGCCCTGCGTATGCTTTTATTGATCTGTGCGGCTGTATAAAGCCTGTTGTCGTAAAAATTCATCAGGTGAATAATGAATGGGACCGTGGTTTTTTTTAAACCATTCACTGTATAGTCTGTAATGAACACAGTTTTGTTTGTAATGGTATTTTGGGGTTTCTCAATTGCTGCTCCCAAAGCATTGATGCTGTCGGCCAGTTTTTTAAAGACCGGGTAAAACGATCGCCCGGTCTCCACACCAATATCCATGATCTCCTTTCCGCTGCCAAAACTGCCGGTATTGTAATCTTCCAGCGGCATATGTATGTATATGTTGGTCAGGGGTAATTCTTCTTTAAAGTCGCCGGCTTCCCTGAAAAATGCCATCTGCAACAGTACATCCACCGGGTTCCTTATTTTATCAATTTTAGCCAGGCCGGAGGTTACATTGCTGCCGATCACAATATCGGCGCCCATTTCCTTTACATTCTTTACCGGGAAATTCCGCACCAGTCCTCCGTCAACCAGTTTTTTATTGTCCCGGGTTACTGCCGAAAAAACGGAAGGAATGGCCATGGTTGCCTGTAAAGCGGTGATGATGTTGCCGGTATCAAGCACAACCAGGTCGCCCGTTTCCAGGTCGGTGGCCATGCATTTGAAAGGAATTTTAAACTGGTCAAAGTTGCGGATATTGTACACATGAAAGAACAGTTCCGAAAACTTCATATTCAGTTCCTGCCCGGTGATCACACCGGTTGTTAATCGTACTTTATTATTGATAAAGGGTAATTCTATGGCAAATCTGCTGTATTGCAGTTTCTCTTCCATGGACAGGGTCTTCAGCGGTACATTGTTCGAGAATAAAACATCAAAATCGATACCGGTTCTCAGGTTTTCAATTTCATTGCCGCTGTACCCGGCGGCATATAAGGCCCCTACAATGGCACCCATGCTGGTTCCGGTGATGTAATCTATTTTAAGGCCTGCGCTGTCAATGGCTTTTAAGATACCAATATGTGCCAGCCCCTTTGCACCGCCGCCACTTAGTGTTAAACCGATCTTTGGGCGTGGATTATTTTGCTGGGCGGAAACATAGAGTCCAAAAAACAAACAGTAAAAAAGGGTAAGCAGGAATTTCATTAAATGTAAAAGGTTAAATAAGCAGCTTTTTGAACTGATTTTTAAAAATACGAACTATCTGCATTTTTATTTTGTACCGGCTGTTAATTATTTCATGTAATACAGTCATTCAAATGAATGGATACAAAATAAGTGTTTTATTTTCAGATAGCTTTATTTTGCATGTATATCAGTGACACATGACCAACCGCCAGCTTTTTTTAAACCATGTAGGGCAAACATCCGCTGCACCGGTGTGCCTGGAAATTATAAAGGCGGAAGGCTGTACACTGTTTGATGCTGACGGGAAAACCTATATTGACCTGATCGGCGGCATCAGCGTATGTAATGTAGGGCACCGTCATCCCAAAGTTATAGAAGCCATTAAAAAACAACTGGATGCTTATCTCCACATAATGGTATATGGCGAGCTGGTGCAAAGCCCGCAGGTGCAGTATGCAAAAATGCTGACGCAACATTTACCGGCATCCCTGGATTCGGTTTTCTTTACAGCCTCCGGCAGCGAAGCAACGGAAGGTGCCATGAAGCTGGCCAAAAGATACCAGAACCGTACCCAGGTCATTTCCTTTAAAAATTCTTACCACGGAAGCACACAGGGCGCTTTGAGTGTGATGGGAAGCGAATACTGGCAACAGGCTTTTCGCCCATTGCTGCCTGATGTGCTGCAAATGAATTACAATTCCTTTGAAGACCTGGATAATATCACGGAACGAACTGCCTGCGTAATTGCAGAAACCATCCAGGCCGAAGCGGGGGTGTTGGTTCCGCAAAACGGCTGGCTGAAAGCATTGCGGAAAAAATGTGATGAGACCGGCACATTTTTAATTTTAGATGAAATTCAATGTGGATTTGGCCGAAACGGAACGCTCTGGGCATTTGAGCAGTTTGAGGTGGTACCGGATATTTTATTACTGGGTAAGGCATTGGGCGGCGGTATGCCGCTGGGCGCTTTTATTGCCGATAAAAAAATAATGGATTCATTTACGCACGACCCCGTGCTGGGGCATATCAATACATTTGGCGGCCACCCGGTTTGCTGTGCTGCCGGACTTGCTGCTTTTAATGTTTTACTGGAAGAAAAACTGGTATCTGCTGTAAAAGAAAAAGAACAGTTATTTAAATCCTTGTTGCATCATCCCAACATAAGATCAGTAAGGAGCCGGGGACTGATGATGGCTGTGGAGTTCGACAGTTTTGAAATGAATAAGAAAGTGATCGATGCACTGATTGAACAGGGTGTTTTCACCGATTGGTTCTTATTTGCAGCAAACTGCTTACGCATTGTGCCCCCGTTAACGATCAGCGAAGGTGAAATCCGGACAGCCTGTGCAAAAATTATAACAAGCATTCAAACCCTTTGAGTTGAATGTTTATTGGGGGTGATAAACCCTTTCTGCATTTTTATATACAATGGCCTTATCCAGCGTCATCGTTTTGGTTTGTTGTTTCAGATACATCTCTACCTGGTCATCGAAATGTTTGTTGCCCGGCCGGGCGCTGGCGCCATACATGTTCACCGTTTCAATTTTGGGCAACCCGTTTTTTGGAAACCTTACAAACATGATCAAACCATCGCCGCCAATTGATCTTAACCGGCCGTTATAATAATCTGATGTCCACTGCGGAGACAGCAGGTCGGGGAATCCGGCAAGGGGCCAGTCTTTTCCACCCCTTACCAGTTTTTGAACATCACCGAGTTTGAGCTCGGTTGTTCCAAAATGGGTTTGCATATAATTTTGTACATGTGTATAAGTTTCAATGGCTTCCTGTTTTGTAATGCGCCTGGGAGACTGCCCCTGTAATCTTTTTTTAAGATATTCATACGTTAACAGGAATATGGCGGCTCCTTTGCTGTCTGCATCGCCGCGTTTATCCCAGTTTTTAAATGTACTGATCAGTGGTGCAATGGCAGGGTATAAATTTTCATGTAGCAATAACATGGAATCCAGTTTATAGGGATATTGCAAAACGGATGGCAACTGCAGGTCAAATTTTATCTGTTTAAATTTTTCGTAACTCAGTTTTTCATTTTGCGGAAATAATTCCAGGAAGCGAACACTCCGGTTCAGGTGGTATTCTTCCCAGCCATCGGTTTTTGCAAAAGCTGATGGTTTTAAATTATCCGGGGCTGCTGTTGCCAGGAATGAGGAATGATTGGTGTTGAATAAAAATCCGCTGGGTGGATTGATGTATTGCGGCAGTTCTTTAAGGGGCCTGAATTGATTCCACAATGTTCTGGAAGTATTGCCGGGCACCGTCCTTTTCCAGTTATATCCATTGGAGCCATCCCTTACCGGTACCAGGGCATTGTTGATATAAAAGACCGTATCAAACCTGTCGGCATACATGATGTTGAACATACTCAGTTCCTGCCTGTTGAGTGCGGTGTAAAATTCGGTGAAGTTTTTTGCCTTGTTCATCTGGTACCATTGGTCGAGCACGCCGATTTTCATGTTGGCACCGAGCCGCATGGAAAAGAAACCCTGTTCATTTTTCATGGTAGCCCCATACCTGCTCCAGTAGACTTTTCTTTTTACTTTAACGGGAATGCCTTTTATTTTCAGTTTGATCGTTTTCACTTCCAGGTTGATCCATTGCCCGTCGAACTTATACTGCAGTGGATTTTCCGGATTCATTTCCAGTTGAAATTCATCCAGCCTGTCGCAGTAATTCACCGTATGTGCCCAGCCAAGGTTTTCGTTGGCGCCGTGTAAAATGCAGGGGCCGCCGGCAAGCAGGCCACCCATTACATTCAGGCCTTCTTCGCTGCTGAGGTGCGCCTCGTAAAAAGACTGCGGGCCGGTATT
>CAZBIK010000116.1:0-10260 GCA_964491955.1 uncultured Ferruginibacter sp. | reverse complement strand
CAACCGCGTTAATGAATTGTCTGAAACGAATAATGACCTGACAAAGGATTTCTACATTTTTGAAGATGAATTACGCCCTGTTTCTCCTTATAACTATTCGATCATTAACCAGCAGAACATTTCGTATTATGCCAGTACGGCCAATCCTTTAAGCACCATGCGGCAATATGTGATGGAAATTGACACTTCGGAATTGTACAATTCGCCGTTTAAAAAGACATATAATGTTTCTGATATCGGGGGTGTAATAGAATTCAAGCCAACCAACCTCAGCTTTACCGACAGCACGGTGTATTACTGGCGAACGGCTACCATTCCGCCGCCGGGCAGTAATTATATCTGGAACAGTTATTCTTTTATTTATTTGCCAAACAGCACTGCCGGCTTTAACCAGTCACATACATACCAGCATTTAAGGTCTGAGGTTAAGGATATGCATTATACTGCCGGCAATAAATGGGAATTCAATGCATCCAACAAAGCAATCAAGATCAGGAACGGTGTATTTCCAACTGCAGCCAGTCTTTCACAGGATTTTGCGGTAGAAATTGACGGTTTAAATTCCATACAGAGTGTTTGCGGCGTTTCTGCCATTATCTTCAATGTATTCAGCCCGTTTGATATGGTACCCTGGGCCAATACCTACCCGGGTACCGGATTATACGGCAGTGATAATGTATGCGGGCCTACACGAAGGTGGAATTTCCAGTACAATATATTAAACCAGGCCAAACGAATAGCTGCCGTAAACTTCCTCGACCAGATACCGGCCGGGTATTATGTAACGGCTAGGATGACATCCGGAACTTTGCCGGCATCCAATACCTATGCCAATACCTGGATGAATGATACCCTGGTCATGGGAAGCGGAAACTCGCTTTACCACAGGCTGAAGAATGCCGGGTTCATTGATATCGATTCTTTTAACAGGCCAAGGGCATTTAATTTCATTTATAAAAAACAGGATGCTTCATTTACTCCTTCCTTTTTATTTTCCGAAGGTATTTTTGATAAAATAGTTTTAAATACGGTAGCACCTACCGTTAAAAGCGCTGGTACGGTTACTTCCCCGCGTTTAGGCCCGGCAAACAGCTGGAGCCAGTTTCACTGGAGGGGATCCAGGCAGGAAGTTACACCCGGTGATTCTGTTTCGTTCAACATCATTGGGGTTACACCAGCCGGTGTGGAAACACAATTATTTACAGTAGACTCGTCAACAAAGGATTTTGACATCTCTTCAATCAATGCCGTACAATATCCATACCTGAAACTTAAAATGTTTACCAGGGATACGATCCAGGGAACACCTTACCAGTTAAGGTACTGGAGATTGAATGGTTCTTTTGTTCCGGAAGGCGCACTGGCCCCAAATATTCTTTTTGTGATGAAGGATACTGCAGACCAGGGCGAACTGGTTGATTTTAAACTGGCATTTAAAAATATAAGCCAGACTGCATTTTCCGACAGCATGAAGATCAATTTTACCATTACCGACAGGAATAATGTACCACACCTGGTATCGCTGCCAAAAGGCAAGGTACTGGTGATCGGCGATACACTGGTAGTAAGCTATACCATTGATACCAGGGATTACCCGGGCAATAATACCGTTTTTGTTGAAGTGAATCCCAACTTTGATCAGCCCGAACAATATCATTTTAACAATATACTCTTTAAGGACCTGTTTGTAAAAGCAGATAATTTTAATCCGCTGATGGATGTAACTTTTGATGGTGTGCACATCCTCAATAAGGATATCGTATCTGCCAAACCGCATATCCTGATCAATTTAAAAGATGAGAACCGCTTCCTGGCATTGAGTGATACAGCGTATATCAAAGTGCAGGTGCGATTCCCTGATCTCAGTTTGCGGACCTATTATTTTGGGGATTCACTGCGCTTTACGCCAGCCAACCTGTCAACAGGTAATAATACGGCTGTGATCGACTTCCTGCCTTATTTCCCGGAGGAAGGGGATTACGAGCTGATCGTTTCCGGAAGGGATGTGATCGGTAACACAGCAGGGGCCATTGAGTATCATGTTGCCTTTAAAGTGATCACCAAAGCAATGATCTCTAATTTACTCAACTACCCGAATCCGTTCACCACTTCCACGGCATTTGTATTCACCATTACCGGTAGTGAAGTGCCGCAGAATATGCGGATACAGATTCTGACCATTACTGGAAAAGTAGTGAGGGAGATCACCAAAGATGAACTGGGGCCAATACATGTTGGCAGAAACATGACAGAGTTTAAATGGGATGGTACCGATGCCTATGGCGCTAAACTGGCCAATGGTGTTTACCTCTACAGGGTACTCACTAATTTAAACGGCAGGTCGCTCGAAAAATATAAACCGGAAGGGGATACAAAAACCGATAAATTCTTTACAAAGGGTTACGGCAAAATGGTTATCCTCCGGTAACTGAAATAACTGAATACCGAAAGGCTGCCTCCCATGGGCAGCCTTTTTTTATTACTTACCTTTGCCAAAAAAAATACATGGCTAAAATAGCTATCAACATAGCCACCGGCAGTTTGCAGCAGGATGAGATCATTGTGGGGATCGACCTCGGTACCACCAACAGCCTTATTGCCATCATTCATCCTGAAAGCAAAAAACCGGTTGCCTTGAAAGAACACAACAGCATTTCCCTGGTGCCATCAGTTATACATTTTGGCGAAAATGGAAATATAACGGTAGGGGCTGATGCAAAACAATACCTGGTGAGCGACCCGGCAAATACCATTTTTTCTGCCAAACGCTTAATGGGAAAAACCTATAACGACGTTAAGCATCATTCCGGCTCCTTTGCCTATAAGATCATTGATGATTCACAGAATTATCCGGATGAAAGCAGGCTTGTAAAAGTACAGGTGGGCAAAAAATTCTATTCGCCCATTGACCTTTCATCGCTGATACTGGCAGCTTTAAAAAAACAGGCCGAACACATTTTGAAAACACCGGTGAGTAAAGCGGTGATCACCGTGCCTGCCTATTTTAATGACGCCCAGCGCCAGGCTACAAGGGACGCAGGCAAACTGGCCGGCCTGGATGTGCTCAGGATCATCAATGAACCTACGGCTGCAAGCCTGGCTTATGGTTTTGGCTTGCCCTCCGTAGCTTTAGCGAAGGAGGGTGAGCCCAATGTAGCTTTAACAAAGGAGGCAAAGACAATTGCTGTATACGACCTCGGAGGCGGAACATTTGACATTTCCATTTTAAATATCAGCGGCGGGATATTCGAAGTCTTGTCAACCCATGGGGATACGTATTTAGGTGGAGATGATTTTGATGCAGCGCTTGTTGATCACTGGATAAAGGAAAATGGATTTGACACGGGCGATTCAAAACACCGGCAGGTATTGCGGCTGAAAGCCGAGGAAGCTAAAAAGCAACTGTCGGCAAACGAATCCTATGAAACAGGTTATGAAGGGAAAAATCTGATGATTAACCGGGATACCTTTGATGAGATCATTAAACCCATAGTTGACAAAACGATCGGTTGCTGCAAAAATGCTTTAAAAGATGCCGGCCTGCAAAAAGAGGACATTGATGAAATTGTACTGGTAGGCGGCAGCACCCGGGTGCCGCTGGTAAAACAGATGCTGCGGGATTTTTTTGGTAAAAAATTAAATGATTCGGTTGACCCCGATGAAGTAGTGGCACTGGGCGCTGCTATTCAGGCCGACATACTGGCCGGCAATAGAACTGACCTGTTGCTGCTGGATGTTACACCATTATCACTTGGACTGGAAACCATGGGCGGTTTAATGGATGTATTGTTGCCGCGCAATTCAAAAATTCCAACAAAAGCAACCCGGCAATACACAACATATAAAGACGGGCAAAGCGGTATGAAGATCGCGGTTTACCAGGGCGAGCGTGATATGGTAAAGGACAACCGCCGGCTTGCTGAATTTAATTTAACGGGCATACCGGCAATGCCGGCGGGGATGCCAAAAGTGGAGATCGGTTTTTTAATAAATGCCGATGGCATACTGGTGGTGCATGCCAGGGAATTGAGAAGCGGCATTGAACAATCCATCGAAGTGAAACCCCAATACGGGTTGAAGGATGAAGACGTTGAAAAAATGCTGCTCGACTCGATGACCCATGCGAAGGAGGATATGGACCTCCGGGCATTGACCGAAGCCAAAACCGAAGCTGAACAATTGCTCACTACCACTGAAAAATTTATACAGAAGAATTTCAGCCAGTTAACAGCGCAGGAGATCAATGACACCTCATTGGCCATACAGGCATTACAGTTGGCGCTTGATATGAATGATAAAAACCTGGTACAGTCCAAAACAGAAGAACTCAATAATATATCCCGTCCTTATGCTGAACGGATCATGGATACAGCTGTAAGCAAAGCCATGGCAGGGAAAAAAATATAAACACTGCTTTTAACCAAAATACGGTGATGGTAAACGGTAAAATGTTTGTTGATAAAAAAATAATTGCTGCGGCTGTTGTTTATTTTTTGACCAGTTACTTTTTGCTGTATAAGTTTGGTATCCGTACGGATGGCGAGGCCGAAAAGATCATTGAAAATGCAAACCGCCTGGTCAGCGGCCGGGAATTTTTTAACGGCATCTTCGGTTATTTTTATTTTGCCTATACGGCATTGGTTGCCGGGTGCATCAAGTTTTCTGTTAACCTGGTTGTGATTGCCATACTGCAGGTTGCCTTATCATTTTTTGCAGCGTTTTGCCTTTACCGGTTGTTGCATGAAACCTTACAAAACAAGCGGGTCGCATTTATTTTTTTTGCCGTTTACCTGCTTTGTTACCCTGTTCAAAAATGGAATTTCTTTTTGTACACGGAAAGTATGCACACCAGTTTTTTGGTGATCGGCATTTATTTGTTCAATAAATGGCTGAATGATAAAAAGATCAGGCTGGCGGCTTTACTGTTATTGGTTTTGCTGCTGGTATTGTTTTCAAGACCGGTAGGGATCATTTTTTTATTGTCGCTTTTTATAGTCCTGTTATTCTGGCTTTACCAGAACAACAGGAAAGTTCATTTTTATGTATTAACGCTCATCAGCATTGTTTCTGTAATTGTATTGCTCAATTCAGCGTTCACTGCTTTTGTGAATCCCGATTCCATCAGGCGCATGGAGATCATCTGCCAGGTGCCCGGAACGGATGATACATCGGTTTACCGGGAATACAACAGGCAGGGATTGAATGAGGCTTTCAGGGTCATAAAGGAAGAAGTTGGCCCGGGAAATTTTTTCAGGAACGGGTTTAAGAAACTGGGATATTTTTTTGGTATGTACCGCAATTATTACAGATGGCAGCACAACCTCCTGCTGATATGTTTTACCCTTCTATACCCCCTGGCGCTGACCGGTATTTTTTTAGGGAGTAACAAGACATACAATTATGTCCGGCTGTTTGCTATATGCTACCTGTTGTTGACTTCAATTGGAATATTTTTTACCTGTGATGAGTGGAGTAACCGGTTTATCAGTCCTGCTTTTCCGTTTATATTGATCCTGGCTGCCGGGGGTTATCGCCTGTTCAGAAAAGATCTGCAGAATAAGGGCATCAGCTGGTTTGTGTTTTCATGATCCTGGTTACATACTTCCCGATCATATCCCATTCAATATTTACGGTATCCCCTTTTTGTAAGCTGTTCATATTGGTATGCTCAAACGTATAGGGAATGATGGCTACTGTAAACTGGTCAGTTGTAACGTTAAAGCAGGTAAGGCTGATGCCATTTACTGTAACTGAGCCCTTTTCAATGATGAAAGAAGCAAATGCTGCCGGGAATGCAAAGGTAAATTCCCAGCTGCCCGCTTTTTCTGATCTTGCCATACAGGTTGCGGTGCAATCAACGTGGCCCTGTACAATATGCCCGTCGAGGCGGCCATTCAGCTGCATGCTGCGTTCCAGGTTTATAAGGGTACCTTCTTTCCAGTTGCCTGCATTGGTCTTTAAAAGTGTTTCTTCAATAGCAGTTACCCGGTGCAGGTCATTTTTAATTTCTTCAACGGTGAGGCAAATGCCATTGTGGCTGAGGCTTTGGTCAACCTTAAGTTCCCCAGCCAGCGGTGATTGTATCCAAAAGCTGGTATTGGTACCCTGGGTTATGATCTCTTTAATGGTGCCTGTTTTTTCAATAATTCCTGTAAACATTTTGTAAATTTCGGATTTTACAGCAAAGAATTCCATTATTTAAATATTTCTGCTATCTTTGCGCACTTAAAATCACCTAAAGGAGGTATATATTATATGTTAATTATTGATTCTAAAGATTGCGAGAACATCGACAAAGCACTCAAAAAGTACAAAAAGAAATTTGAGAAAAGCAAGATCCTTTTACAGTTGAGGGAAAGGCAGGCCTTTATCAAGCCATCTATCCGCCGCCGTAAAGAGGTGTTGAAAGCAGTGTATAAAGAACAGGTTACTGCAGGCAAGTTCGACTAAGATCATTTGAACCAGCAATATTTTAAACTGATACCCGGTTGTCATAACTTTGGGTATCAGTTTTTTTATGCAGCAAAAGGCAGTTCAAACCATACAGCATTTTCTGGATTACCTCAAATTCCAGAAAAGGTACTCACAGCATACCATTATTTCCTACCGGAACGACCTGGATGCCTTCTTTGTTTTTTTACAGTTCCAGTTCGGTGAAACCCCGCTGGGGGAAATAAAGACCTCGTTTATCAGGTCCTGGCTGGCCGACCTGAAACAGCAGGGCATGGAATCAAAAAGCATTAACCGGAAAATATCTGCCCTTAAAACATTCTTTAAGTACCAGTTAAAGCAGCAAACCATTGCTGTCAGCCCAATGACGTCCATCATTTCACCCCGGGTAAATAAAAGGTTGCCCCAGTTTGTGGATAGTAAAGATATCAACACCCTTTTTGCCCATGTTGAATTTCCGGATACCTGGGATGGTAAAACAGAGCGGCTGATCCTCCGTCTTTTTTACAATACCGGTATCCGCCAGGCTGAACTGGTTGGGTTAAAGGAAAAAGATATTTCCAAAAGCAACAGCAGCATAAAAGTTTTGGGTAAAGGCAATAAGGAAAGGATCATCCCGGTTGGGGACCAGATGATGAGCGAGTTGCAGGATTATATCAAAGCAAAAAATGATCTGCCCGAAGGGTACGACCAGGTATTTCTGCTGGTAACCGCTTCGGGTAAAAAATTATATCCCCGGTATGTGTACAATGCAGTAAATAAATACCTGGCGATGGTTACCACCATTGATAAAAAGAGCCCTCACGTACTGCGGCATACTTTTGCCACCCATTTAATGAATGGCGGTGCCGATCTGAATGCAGTTAAAGAACTGCTGGGCCACAGCAGTCTCGCTGCCACGCAGGTTTATACACACAATACCATTGAAAAATTAAAGGATATACATAAAAAGGCCCATCCCAAGGCCTGACAGCCGCATACCTGCGGCAACCCATGAAACGGAGGGCTGCAGGCATCTTAAAATTTTACCTGGATTTTACAATATATTTTTTTGAAAGAACTGTTTATTTCAGTAACTTCATTTTGCAGTTAAACCCTGAAATAAACCGCCTGGAATCGCCTATGACATATTAATCTACCCGAACTTTTTATTTTTTTTCACCCCCGGTAATTATCGGAATAAAAACAGAAGTTATGAACGTAAACATTCAGACAGTGCATTTTGACGCAGACACAAAACTGGTTTCCTACATTGAGAAAAAAGTATCCAAATTGACACAGTACCACGACCGGATAACAAAAGTTGATGTGTATTTAAAACTGGATAATGTGGTACATAATATTAAAGATAAGGTTGCTGAGATCAAGGTCCTTATCCCGAGACACGAGTTTTTTGTAAAACAGTCAACCAAATCCTTTGAAGAAAGTTTTGATACTGCCCTGGAATCGATCATCACACAGATAAAAAGACAAAAAGAGAAAAAAGCAGCATAAGCAAAACGTCAATAAAATCAGGCCTCCCTTCAAACAGGGAGGCTTTTTTATTCCGTTATGCACATTTTATCAGAGCCGTTTAAAAAAAATCATTTCAAAGTTTTGGTATTAAGCATTTTCACTTACCTTTGCCTTCCCAAAAAAAGGGGTGCTTTTGTGTAGCCCATATTTTTTGAAATCAGTTCTTTAAGGTTAGGCCGAAATAGCTCAGTTGGTAGAGCAACTGATTTGTAATCAGTAGGTCGCTGGTTCGACTCCAGTTTTCGGCTCAGGAAAAAGTAGTAAGAAGTCAGTAGCAGGGATTCAGACATAAGCAACAGGCATTGTCTTGATACTAAAATCTGAATACCTGATACAAAAAGGGCAGATGGCCGAGTGGTTAAAGGCGACAGACTGTAAATCTGTTCACGTAAGTGTACGTAGGTTCGAACCCTACTCTGCCCACAAAGCAAATTAGCTAATTCGATAATGTGCTGATTTGCTAATTGAAAGTTCTTTTTAAACAGTTGATGCTTCATTAGCAAATTAGCTAATCAGCACATCAGCAAATTAACAAGCGGAAGTAGCTCATTTGGTAGAGCGATAGCCTTCCAAGCTATAGGTGGCCAGTTCGAGCCTGGTCTTCCGCTCAAAAAGGAAGTCAATAAGTCATTTAGTCATTATTTTTTAATGATTTCCAAATGACTCTTCTGACTCAATGACTTGTCTTCAAGCCGTGGTAGCTCAGGGGTAGAGCACTTCCTTGGTAGGGAAGGGGTCGTGAGTTCGATTCTCACCTATGGCTCATAAACGTTTAATGTTTAAACCGTTTAAAGTTTGATGTTGATCAGCTTTAACTTTAAACCCTTAAACGTTAAACTTTAAACGATTTAATTAATACTGTCTATGGTTTACAGACTTTAAACGACAACCATTTTTTCAAAACAATTATTAAAAATTAAACAATGGCAAAAGAATCATTCAAAAGGGATAAACCCCATTTAAACGTTGGAACAATCGGTCACGTAGATCATGGTAAAACAACTCTTACAGCCGCTATAACCTATGTTTTGAATAAAAGAGGTTTGGCGGATATAAAGAATTACGATGATATTGATGGTGCTCCTGAAGAAAAAGAAAGGGGTATCACCATTAATACGGCTCACGTTGAGTATGCAACAAATACACGTCACTATGCACACGTGGATTGTCCGGGTCACGCCGATTATGTGAAAAACATGATCACCGGTGCTGCTCAGATGGACGGTGCTATACTTGTAGTTGCCGCAACCGACGGACCAATGCCTCAAACCAAAGAACACATCCTGCTTGCACGCCAGGTAGGTGTACCCCAGATTGTGGTTTTCATGAATAAAGTTGACCTGGTTGATGACCCGGAATTACTGGAACTGGTTGAAATGGAGATCCGCGAGTTATTAACTTCTTATGGATTTGACGGTGATAACACACCCATTATCCAGGGTTCTGCAACAGGCGCATTGGCCGGTGAAGAAAAATGGGTTGCCAAAGTTAACGAACTGATGGATGCTGTTGACAGCTATATTCCTTTACCTCCAAGACTGGTTGATCTTCCGTTCCTGATGAGTGTTGAGGATGTATTCTCAATCACTGGCCGTGGTACCGTTGCTACTGGTCGTATCGAAAGGGGCCGCATCAAAGTTGGTGAGCCTATCGAAGTGGTTGGTTTAATGGAAAAACCATTGTCTACCACCTGTACAGGTGTTGAGATGTTCAAAAAATTACTGGACGAAGGTGAAGCTGGTGATAATGCAGGCTTATTGTTACGTGGTATTGAAAAGACCCAGATCCGTCGTGGTATGGTTATCTGTAAGCCAGGTTCTATCACTCCGCACACTGAATTCAAATGCGAAGTATACGTACTGAGCAAAGAAGAAGGTGGACGTCACACTCCATTCTTCCAGAAATATCGCCCTCAGTTCTACTTCCGTACAACTGACGTAACTGGTGAAGTAGAACTGAATGCAGGTACTGAAATGGTTATGCCTGGTGATAACACATCACTGAAAGTAAAACTGATCCAGCCGATCGCGATGGAGAAAGGTTTGAAATTCGCTATCCGTGAGGGTGGTCGTACAGTGGGTGCCGGACAGGTAACTGAGATCATTAAGTAAGAAAATAGCTGTGAGCTTCGGTCAGTCGATTGGCTGATACGGGTTTTCAGCTTTGCAAAAGATTATTATCTTTGCGACATAAAGTGCTAAAAGCTGTTTCGGTAACACGGAATAGCTTTTAGCTTTCTATACGGGCATGGTGCAACGGTAGCATACGGGTCTCCAAAACCTTTGATCTGGGTTC
>CAZBIK010000115.1:0-10437 GCA_964491955.1 uncultured Ferruginibacter sp. | reverse complement strand
TATTGGCACCACCGAATTTGCCGTTGAAACGGTGAAGGCACGGGTAAAGGCCGGCGGCGGGGTCGTGGGTGTAATCACTGCACCGGATAAACCTGCAGGGCGTGGCTTACAGGTACAGCAAAGTGCCGTTAAAAAATACGCTGTTGAAAATCATCTCCGGGTTCTTCAGCCCGAAAAATTAAAGGATCCTGAATTTTTAGAGGAATTAAGATCTTTACAGGCCGACCTGCAGGTGGTGGTTGCTTTCCGCATGTTGCCGGAAGTGGTATGGAATATGCCGCCGATGGGTACTATTAATTTACACGGGTCATTGCTGCCGCAATACCGTGGCGCAGCCCCGATCAACTGGGCCGTTATCAACGGGGAAAAAGAAACCGGGGTTACAACGTTCAAATTAAAACATGAAATAGATACCGGCGATATTTTATTGCAGGAAAGTTTTCCCATTGGAGATGATGAAAATGCCGGTGAAGTTCATGATCAGATGAAAATAACCGGTGCACAGCTTTTGGTTAAAACCGTAAAAGGTTTGGCCGATGGGAGTTTAAAAGAATTGCCGCAATCTAAAATCGCCAACCTTGCCTACCGGCAGGCAGGTCTGCAATCAACAATCAGGCATGCCCCGAAGATCTTTACCGAAACATGCAAAATTGACTGGAACAAACCGGTTGATGAAGTGTATAACCTGGTCCGCGGCCTGGCTCCTTACCCGGCTGCCTTCACAGAATTACAGGGGAAAAAAATAAAAATATTCAAAGCAGAAAAGATAAACAGTGCACCCGTTATCAAACCAGGAAATGTGGAGACCGATCACAAAACATATCTACAGATTGCCTGCACCAACGGTTACATCTCCATTCTTGAATTACAACCCGAAGGTAAAAAGCGTATGCCCGTTGCTGATTTTTTAAGGGGATTCCGTTTTGGGTAAGTGCATTTATTTACCTGGCATAAGCGATCATACAATTAAAATTTGTTTCAGAAACACCCAGCGCACCCGCTGCAGCACTGCTCATACAAACCAGTAAGCCTTCATTCTTTTTAATATCCGGGATCAGGTCAAGCACTTTGGCAAAAACAAATTTGCCATTGGCGGGGTTTGTTATTTTAATGATACTGCCCTGTGAGGCTCCGTTGTACAGGCAATAATATTTTTGATCGGCCCAGCCACTGGTACTTTTAAAAATGCCCGCTTTTCCTTCGTTCTCCACCGTTTCGTTGTTCCTCACCTGCATATCGTACAGGGGTTTAAAAATACCGCCATTCACTTCAGCTTTAGATCTATCAATAGCTTTTTTTTCTGTATCTGCACTTTTTGCGACCGGCACAGTCTGAGCATTCCCTGCAGGAGTTGTTGCTTCTGTAACAGGCTGTTTTTTTTCAGGCCTTGGTTCATCTGCCTTTTTGACCTCCGCTTTAGCAAGGTCCTGCCCCGTTATGGATGTACCGATCCCGTATTTGGCCAGAGCCGACTGGTCATTTTTCACTTTAAGGTAACCTACGATCAATACCGTGCCGTTCTTAACAGCATCACCCCTGATATTATTCCATTGCTTCAGCTTTTCCAACGGCAGGTTATTGTGATTGAGGGCAACACGGTACAGGCCTTCCTTATTTTTTACCTTGTAATAAACAGGTACAAAAGTTTCTCCAGGTTCCGCCTGCCCGCTTTGAAAAAAGTTGCTGTTGTTCAAAGGTATTTTTAATGGCTGGCCAAGACTTAATCCATTTTCCAGCTGCAGGTTATTAAATGGGGCAATATCCCTGGGACTGATGTTATAGATCCTGCCAATGCTGTAGTAATTTTCCTTAGGTGCAACCTTATGATTCACATACAACCCCGTAGAATTACTTTCAACCAGCAGTGTTTTTTCCTGTGCAAAAGAGAAGAAAGGTATACATAACAAGAGTAGAAGGTATTTTTTCATATTGGATAAGTTTTCATTACAAAGAAACGTAAATTAGTTGGTTAAGATTGTGTTCATTTGTTAAGAATACGCCACGATGCAGGATAATAATTATTGATGCGGCTGGCAATTACTTTTATCCAGCCAAGCGGTAATTGCATATAGGTCAGCATGATCCAGCCTTTTTTCCCGGGTGGTATTTCTATTGCTTCACGCCGCAGGTATTGCAGGGCCGTTTCCTTTTCAATATCCTGCCGCGGGATAGAATGGCTAATGATATTACTCACCGCCAGTTCATGATCCGGTATTAATTCATTGCGGATCAATGTGCCCATTTTTACACCTGCTTTTTTTATGTACAGGGCTGATTGTATCATACCCAGTTCTTTATCCAGTTGCAAAGGCATGGCTATCGCTTCTTCATTTTGTTTGATGAAGAAAAAATCATCCGCATGATTTAAATAAGACTTCAGTATTTCAATTTCTTTTTCAGAAAAAACAACTGTCTTTTTTTTTGATTTTTGTCCTGCCTTGGGCTGGATGGTTTCATTATTAATTCCGTTACCGGAACCTGATTTTTTAAAAGCTGCAATAAAAAAACCTTCTCCTTTAACTTTATCCGGGTAAAAACGGTAACCATAAGCCTTATCTTTTTCAGAAACCGTTTCAACAATTCCCCAGCTATCATCAACCTTCAACTTTAAACTTTCAACTTTAAACCTTTCCACCAGCCAATCTGCAATGGCCTCATCCTCTTCCTCCGAATAAGAACAGGTTGAATAGATCAAAATGCCCCCGTCTTTTAATGCGGGCATGATATCTTCCAGGATCCGTTGCTGCCTTTGTGCACAGTGCAAAACATTATTTTCGCTCCACTCATCAATAGCTGCCGGGTCTTTACGGAACAGCCCGCTGCCGCTGCAGGGCGCATCCACCACGATCACATCAAAATATCCCTGCAACCGTTGAAAATCCGATGGGTCGTTGCTGGTAACGATCACATTGGCGGCTCCCCATTTGGTCATATTTTCTGCCAGGATATGTACCCGCGTTTTTATCACTTCATTGCTTACCAGCAAACTTGCTTCGCTGATGATGGATTGTATCAATGTAGATTTTCCGCCCGGTGCAGCACAAAGATCTAAAATTTTTAAAGGTTTGGACAGGTCAACCGTTTGCTTTAACACTTCCTCCAAAAACATACTGCTGGCTTCCTGCACATAATAGGCCCCTGCATGGAAGAGTGGGTCGAGGGTAAATGAGGGGCGTTCGGGAAGATAGTAACCGTTGGAAGACCAGGGAACTTTCTCCAGTTGATCGTTGGTAGTTGTTCGTTGTTCGGCCTTTGCGGGATTTACCCTGATGGAAACAATTTGTGTTCCTGATTCATGCACTGCTTTAAAAGTTTCTTCATTAAAACTTTCTATATTACGCAATGATCGGATCAGTTCAGGAGGAAGGCTGTTCAACTTTTTTATTTTAACGGATGAAGTTAGCTGATAATTTTTATTTTCAAAACTTGTAATTAAACAACGAATATGTCTTTATTATTGAACCGGACCGTATTTGGCGATCGGGCAAATGCAGGCAATGTATTAACCAGGGAAGAAGCATACCATTTATTCAATGATTGGGTAAAAAATGAAAGGTTGAAACTGCATATGAAACAGGTTGCACATTTGATGAAGTGCTGGGCAGCCGAAAAAGAAGGATTGGATGAAGCCGGCCAGTGGCGCTGGGAAATGGCAGGTTTACTGCATGATGCCGACTGGGACCAGTGGCCTGACCAGCATTGCAAAAAGATCATTGAAGAACTGGAGAGCCGCCATATTGACCCGGAGATCATCCGTGCCATTGCCAGCCACGGGCCCAATCATTTTGGCGTAGAGCCTGAAACACGTATGGATAAAATGCTTTTTGCTTTTGATGAACTGAGCGGTTTAACCCATGCTTACAGCCTGATGCGGCCGGAAGGATATTCAGGCATGGAACTGAAAGGCATTAAAAAAAGATTTAAAGAAAAAGCCTTTGCTGCCGCAGTGAACCGCGATGAGATCATGGATGCCATGCAAAGGGCTGGTGTAGAACTGGAAAGCATTATGCAGTTCATTCTAGAAAAACAGGGAGAGGTAAAATGATAACTCTTTATATTACAATAACCCCTGGCCTTAAACTTTAAACCTTAGACTTTAAACCTTAAACGTTTTAAACCCTTAAACCTTTAAACCATCTTCACCTCCGCACAGATATCCTGCAATACTTTTTTAGCATCGCCAAACAACATGCTTGTTTTGGGCTGAAAGAAAAGATCATTTTCTATACCGGCATAACCGGGTTTCATGCTGCGTTTGTTTACGATCACATTTTTGGCCAGTTCCACTTCCAGGATGGGCATGCCGTAAATGGGAGAAGCCGGATCGTTTTTGGCTGCAGGATTTACCACGTCATTGGCACCAAGTATCAAAACCACATCGCAGGTCTTGAATTCATCATTGGCATTTTCCATCTCGAGTAATTTTTCATAAGGCACATCCGATTCAGCCAGCAATACATTCATATGGCCGGGCATACGTCCGGCTACAGGGTGTATCGCATATTTTACTTCCACACCTTTTTCTTCCAGTATTTTTTCCAGTTCATGGCAAACATGCTGCGCCTGTGCTACCGCCAGGCCATACCCGGGAACGATCATCACTTTATTGGCATAGCTCATCAGCATGGCGGTATCGGCCAAACTGATTTCTTTATAAAGTCCCTGGCTTGTACTTCCTGATGCTCCGGCAGTTTTACTGCCGCCAAACGACCCGATCAATACATTTTGTAAAGAACGGTTCATGGCCTTGCACATCAATATGGTGAGCAGGGTTCCGGCTGCACCTACCAGGATACCACCTGTAAGCATGACTTTGTTGTCGTATAAAAATCCGCCGCAGGCCGCAGCCACACCGGTAAAAGAGTTGAGCAGTGATATTACAACGGGCATATCGGCACCGCCTATAGGCATTACAAACAATACACCATATACCAGGGCCAGTGCAAGAATGCCATACAATAAAAAATGTTGGGTGGGGTCATATACCAGGTATGCACCTGCTGACAGGGCAACAGCCAGTATTACAAGATTGAGGATATTCTGCCCGGTAAAACTGTAATCCTTCACCTTGCCGTTGAGTTTTCCCCAGGCGATCATACTGCCTGCAAAAGAAACAGAGCCGATGATGAGTCCCAATACAATGATCAGTACTTTACCGGTATGCCCTGACGTGATGCCTGATAGTTCCATATCATGCGACAGGTGATTGAATTCAACAATGGAGATCAACGCCGCACATGCACCGCCCATACCATTGAACATACTCACCATTTCGGGCATGGCCGTCATCTTTACTTTTTTGGCGGCCAGTGTACCAATGATGCCGCCGATCAATAAACCACCGAATATCCAGGCATAATTTCCCAAACGCTTTCCATCTGATTCATATAAAAAGATGGTTCCGAGAATGGCAATTGCCATACCGGCTGCTGCCAGTAAATTCCCTTTGCGTGCGCTTGCGGGATTCGACAGCATTTTAAGGCCCAGGATAAAAGTTACCGAGGCAATAAGATAGCAGAGTGTTAGTATGTTTAAACCCATATGATGTAATACCCCAAACCCCTAAAGGGGCTTTAGAGCTTTTAGTTTTAAGTTTTTATCTGGATAGCCCGGTGTTTCATTTTTATTTTTTAAAAAAAATACACTTGACTTTAAGCCCCTTTAGGGGTTTGGGGCGTCGTTTTTTTCTTTTTGAACATTTCCAGCATCCTGTCCGTTACCACAAACCCGCCAACCACATTTAAGGTTCCCAGGATAACAGCTAAAAAACCCAGAACAAGTGCCAGGTAATTGCTCGCTTCTGCCTGTCCCATAATGATGATGGCTCCGATCACCACCACACCATGTATGGCATTGGCCCCGCTCATGAGTGGTGTGTGCAACACACTGGGCACACGGCCGATCACTTCAATACCTACAAATATCATCAGGATAACGATGTAGATGATCTGCTGATTGGCTGAAATAAAATTGAGCATATTTTCCATCTGTGTGATTTTATAATATAGTTTTCAAATTCAACCGCCGACAGGGTTTGAAACCGCTGTCGGGGTTTACCCAATTCCTAATTCCCAATTACCTGCTTAACCCTTTCATTTGTTATAGCTCCACCATGTACCACGCAGGTCCCCTTCACCAGGTCATCTTCAAAGTTCAAATTGAATGTACCGTCCTTGCTGATCATCAGTTGTAAAAAATTCAGGATGTTTTTTCCATATAATTTGCTGGCATCACTGGGCATGCCGGATGCCAGTGCAGAATTACCTACAATACGAACACCGTTATGCATTACGGTCTCCTCATTTTTTGTAAGCTCTGTATTGCCGCCGGTTGCTGCTGCAAGGTCAATAATAACAGAGCCATTTTTCATCGCTTCCATCATAGCGGTAGTGATCAATATGGGGGCTTTTTTCCCAGGTATCTGTGCGGTGGTGATCACGATATCTGCCTTGGCAACACTCTCTGCAATTTTTGCTTTTTGCCGCTGCATAAAATCTTCGCTCTGTTCTACTGCATAACCTCCAGCTTTGCTGGCATCGGCGGCGCCTTCCACTTCAATGAATTTTGCACCGAGGCTCATCACTTCTTCTTTTACTGCAGGCCTGGTATCAAATACTTCAACAACAGCACCCAGTCTTTTACTGGTTGCAATGGCCTGTAAACCCGCAACCCCTGCTCCCAATATCAACATCTTGGCTGGCGGTATACTTCCGGCGGCCGTCATGAACATGGGAAAATATTTCGGGAATAAATTAGCTGCAAGCAACACAGCTTTGTAGCCGGCAATATTGGCCTGGCTGCTTAATATATCCATACTTTGTGCACGGGTAGTTCGCGGCAGCATATCCATACTGAAAACCGTTAACCCTTTTTCAGCCAGTTCCTTCATCAGGCCGGCATTGAATAATGGCTGGTAAACACCAAGTAAAATGTGAGATGTGAGAAGTGAGATGTCAGATGTGGAGAGCGCATTTATACTCAGGATAAGTTCACTTTCTTTCAATACCTCATTCCGGGTTTTAATGATTGCTCCTGCTTCGGTGTATTTATCATCATTGGCAAAAGCGTGTTTGCCTGCATTGGATTCCACATAAACTTCTACATTCCATTTTTTAAGGATTGCTACATGTTCGGGAAGTAAGGAAACCCTGGTTTCGGGTGATGGTTCCTGTAATACGCCTATGATCATAGTTGGTTAATTGAAACAAATGTATGAAAAATTGCCCCTAACCCCTAAAGGGGAATGAAGTTTTTAAACAAGTATGATTTATATCACTTTCAAACCTTTAAAAACGGATCGTGTAGTGCTGTTTATGATTAATATCAGGGTTAAAGAAAACGATCCCGATAAAGAACAGGTCGATCGTCAGAGTTACGGAAGGGTGTTGCCGGATCTCAGCCCAGGCTTCTTCCATTTCTGCACTCCAGTGTATATCATCAAAGATCAATATGGATGAAGAACCACACCTGCTGCGCAGTTGATGAAAATAATCCAGTGTGGGCACCTTGCGGTGATTGCCGTCAATAAAGGCCATCCCGGTATGACCGGTCCTTTGCAGTATGCCCGGCAACACATCATTGAAATTACCCACAATGAGTTCTGCCCGGCCGGCTCCTGATTGTTCAATATTCTTACGGGCAATTTCAGCGATCGCTTCAGAACCTTCAATGGTAACTATTTTTGCACGGGGATCTCCGGCAGCCAGGTAAGCCGTGGTGATCCCAAATGAAGTACCCAGCTCAATGACCGTTCCGGGTTTATAATATTGCACGATCCTGAATAAAAGCTGTGCATATTTTTTGGGCTTGAGTGATGATGCCGCCATTTCGGCAACAATCCTTTTATTGGTTTTTAAAACGGATGACCCTGCACCAAAGTCATTAACAAGGATCTCCGTTTTCTGCACCAGAAGTTGTTGCCTCATTTTTTCTATGACCGGGTAACAATCATACGTGGTTTTATCCTGCAGAATATTTTTAATAAAATCAAATACAAAAGGGGAATGGATACCGTGGCCTTTTCCGCTGGATGCGGTAAAGTAGTAATGTATGTATTTTTTTACCAGTTGAAATTTAGAATACAAGATTGTTTCAGGAGTTTAGGGTTTAGCTTCCCAGGTTTGAAAAGAATAAGCGTAAGCGTGTTTTTCATCCGCTGCAAATTCCTGGATAGAATCCATCTGCCATTTACTTTCATCAATCACCGGGAAAAAAGTATCGCCTTCAATATTTGCATGCACCCGGGTGAGGTATATTTTTTGTGCCTTATCAAAAGCCTGCCGGTAAATTTCGCCACCACCAATGATGAAGATCTCCTTACAATTTGTTTCAGCCGCTTTTTGCAATGCATCTTCCAGGTCGGCTGCAACAATTACCCCATCAGCCTGCCAACCGCTTTGCCTGGTAATAACAATATTGAACCGGCCGGCCAGGGGTTTATTGACCGCTTCAAATGTTTTACGGCCCATGATCACCGGCATACCCCAGGTGGTATTCTTAAAAAATTTCAGGTCATTGGGTAAATGCCAGAGCAGTTGGTTGTTTTTACCAATGGAATTATTTTCAGCCGCTGCAACGATTAAGGAGATCATAAGCTTACAAAAAGTAAAAATAAGGAATTATCAGCCTAATGATCTGTAACGGATTTCCTTAATTCTTTAAGATCTTAAACTCAACACGCCTGTTCAGTTGCCTTCCTTCCGGGTTATCGGTACCATCGGCATGGCTATTGGCGGCAACAGGTTTGGTTTCGCCATATCCCTGTGATATGATCCTGGTTTTGGCTATACCTCTTGAAATGATATAATCCATAACAGACCTGGCCCTGTTATCACTCAATGTCATATTATAATCATCAGCACCTTTACTGTCGGTATGGGCACTCATTTCAATTTCGATATTCGGGTATTCATTCAGGAAGCCCACCACCCTGTCCAGTTCCACATACGATTCTGGCCTCAGGTCATATTTATCAAAGTCGAAGAATACATTGTTTAACCTGAACACCTGCCCGATCTCGATCGGTACCAGGTACAGGTCCTTGTGAATTTCCTTATACCCCGCTTTGATCAGTGAATCTAAATTGAGGTTCTCCGAGATCGCAAAAAATTTATCTGCTGATGCCCGGATGCTGTAATTCTTATCATAAGGCAACACCATTTTAAAAGAACCATCCACCGGGCTGGAAACCCCTTTGCCCGCTTCTGTCCCGTCGGGCAGGGTTTCATATACCAGTGATGCGGTTAAAGGTTCTTTGGTTTTTGCATTATATACATTGCCGCTGACCAGTACAACCGGGTCGGGCATTTCTTTCTCCAGTAATTTAACCCGTACAATATCACTGGCTCCAAATGCGCCATCGCTGGAGGTTAAATACGCATATTCGCCACCGGCATCCAGGGTAAAAAAAGCCTCGGAACCTTCGGTATTGATGGGCCTGCCCAGGTTTACCGGCTCACTCCATTTGGTCCAGCTGTCGTCAAGCCGTTTGCTCATCCAGATATCATTTTCCCCGATGCCCCCGGGCCTGTCGCTGCTGAAGTAAAGCGTTACGCCATCTGCCGCAATAAAAGGGCTCATTTCATTATAATCGGGCAGGTTGATCTTTTTTCCAAGGCTCTTGGGTGCGGTCCAGATATCATTTCCTTCTGCAAAAGAAACATAGAGGTCATTGTCAAAACTTCCTTTTTTATCGGTCATATAAAACAACAGCGTTTTCCCGTCCTGTCCCATCGAGGCGCCCATTTGCGGCGTGGTACTGAACTTGTTGAAATTCCGGATCTTCAGCATCTCTGCATTCGTCCAGCTGTTGTCGCGGCGTTTATGGATCATGCTTACGCCCATACCATAATACTGCCCGTCGATAAATGAACCTTTCAGCAGGATCGTATTCAGGTCGGGCGATATCCAGAAAACAGCATTATAGTGCGAAGCATTCACCTTTGCACTTAAATGTTTTGCGGCAGACCACTGGCCCGTACTGTCTCTCCGCGAATACCAGATATCCTGGGAGTTGGGAACCGTTGCATATTGAATATTGGCAGGATCATTTTGCCTGATGAAGAACAACAGGTTTCCATCTGCCGAAATGGTGGGCCGCATTTCGGGGTTTTCTGAATTGATGCCCTCGCCCAGGTTCTCGATCTTAATGATCGTGGATTCTTTGATGATATTTTCTTTTTGCTCTTTTAAAGTAGTATCCAGCACAGGTTGTGCCGTGGTAACTGAAATGCAAAAAATGAAAAGGCAAAAAGTAAAGGTTTTTCTCATGGGACATTGTTATCTGGCATAACAACGAAAAAAACTGTGAAATAATGTGTTTCAGGCTAAAAATAATAGCTGTGAAGTTTTTGTCTGCATTTATGCCAGGCCACGAACCAATGATGAACCAAAGACGATTTCCTAGCTGCCTCCATGTCTTTGTGCGAAATTATTGGG
>CAZBIK010000114.1:0-10465 GCA_964491955.1 uncultured Ferruginibacter sp. | reverse complement strand
CAGTACTATAAAATACAGTGATCCAAAGGCAGCTATTTTCTTAATACCATTTGGCATACAACGAAGATCAAAATGAAAATTATTTTTTCTTAACTAAACTGTCGGGGGGATAATTGGCTTTCATGGTATCCCTTACTGTGTTAACCCAGTTGGCCAGTGTTTGTTTTTGAGTATCATCCAGTTTGGCGTTTTTGTGGATCCATAAATAGGAATCAAGGGGCATTTTACCTTCTTCGGTCATTTCAGTTACTTCTTCCAGTTTCCGGTATTGACGCCTGGGAGAATAACCCGCAAATTCAGAAAAGTTCAGGTCTTTTTTGCCATCCTTTACATGGTCATCGAGCCACCAGGCCACGGGTTGAATCTCTGCATACCAGGGATAAACCGTATTGTTGCTGTGGCAATCATAGCAACTTGTTTTTAAAATGACCTGTACATCTTCCGGTACCGCGTATATTTTGCTGATATCATTATTGCTGATCCCTTCGGCCTTGTTCTTTTCGGGCCTGATAAATTGTATCACAATGAATGCCAGTAATAAAACCTGGAAGATCCTTTTAAAAACTGTTTTTAGCATGGTATTTTTTTGAATTTATGAAATTAAAATATTTCCTGTCATTTCTTTTGGAATGGGTAAATCCATCATGGTTAAAATGGTTGGTGCAATATCACCCAGTTTTCCTGCGTGTAATGGTATCTCCTCGTTTTTGTCAATTAAAAAAAGCGGAACCAGGTTTAACGTATGCGCTGTATTTGGGGTGCCGTCTTCATTGATGGCATAATCAGCATTGCCGTGATCAGCAGTTAATAAAACCGCATACTCATGCTGCAATGCTGCAGTAACCACTTTTTCAACACAACTGTCAACGGTTTCCACAGCTTTGATGATGGCTTCCCAAACACCGGTATGGCCAACCATATCTGCATTGGCAAAGTTGAGGCAGATAAAATCTGCCGACCTGTTGTTTATTTCCTGTACGATGGCATCTGTTACTTCATAGGCACTCATCTCTGGTTGCAGGTCATAGGTAGCTACTTTTGGTGAAGGGATCATGATCCTTTTTTCACCGGTAAACGGCACTTCCCTTCCGCCGCTGAAAAAGAAACTTACGTGCGGGTATTTTTCTGTTTCGGCTATCCGTATCTGTGTTTTATGATGTTGCTCCAGTATTTCACCGAGTGTATTTTTAAGGTCATCGTTCTCAAAAACAACCTGTACATTTTTAAAAGTTTGATCATATTGGGTCATGGTGGTGTAATGCAGGTCGAGTTTTTTCATACCCAATTCAGGCATATCAACCTGTGTCAGCACTTCTGTTATCTCCCGGCAACGGTCAGTCCTGAAATTAAAACAGATCACCGCATCCCCGTTCTTTATTTTGACGTTTGGTAATGCCTGGTTGATGATTGGTTTAATAAATTCATCCGTGATGCCATCTGCATAGGAACTTTCAATGGCCTTTAACACATCATCCGTTTTGTGACCGGTGCCATTCACCATGGCATCATAGGCGATCTTTACCCTTTCCCAGCGTTTGTCCCTGTCCATGGCATAATACCTGCCGGTAATGGTTGCAATGCTTCCGGTTGTTTTGGACAGATGATCCTGTAAACCCGACAAAAAACCAAGGCCACTTTTAGGATCGGTATCCCGGCCATCCGTAAAAGCATGGATCAGCACATCTGTTAAGCCCTGGTCCCTGCACAAACCGGTTAATGCCTTAATATGATCAATGTGTGAATGTACCCCGCCATCACTTACCAATCCGATAAGGTGTAATGTCTTTTGCTTAGCCTTTGCATACCGGATAGCTGTTAAAAGGGTTTCATTTTTTGCAAATTCCCCGGTTTTAATGGCAACATTGATTCGTTGAAGTTCCTGGTAAACGATCCTGCCTGCGCCCAGGTTAAGATGCCCCACTTCACTATTGCCCATCTGGCCTTCAGGCAGGCCAACGGCTTCTCCACAGGTAACCAGGGTGGTATGCGGATATTTTGCATACAAAGCACTCACAAACGGCGTTTTAGCGTTTTGAATGGCATCGCTTTTCTTTTCCCTTCCAAGGCCCCAGCCATCCATAATTATCAATATAACTTTCTTATCTTTCATTAGTTAAAACTAAAATATTTGCAGCTAACAGCAAATGATTATTGTCATTTGGGTATAAATTCAACCAAACAGCGGCAATTTTAACAGGCCTTGGCACGTTTTTAGTAATTTTATGGTATGAAAACTATACAACTATGAAACAGATATTTACTTTATTAACCATAAGTGTTTTGATGACTGCATCCACTGTTTTTTCCAGTATTGATGAAGTGATTACAGCGATGAAAACAGGGAATGCTGCTGAGGTTGCCAGGTTTTTTGACAATACGGTAGAGATCAATATGCCCGATAAAAGCAACAGTTACAGTAAAAGCCAGGCACAGCTGGTTTTAAAGGATTTTTTCAGCTCCAATGGTGTAAAAAGTTTTACCGTTATCCATAAAGGCGAAAATTCGGGGTCCCAGTTCTGTATCGGTACCCTGGTAACAAAGAATGCATCTTACCGCACCACCATTTTCATGAAACAAAAGGGAGATAAACAGGTATTGCAGGGAATTACATTTGAATAAAAAAACCCAATAGAAAATTAAAAATGCGATCCCCGGTAATTCCGGGGATTTCTTTTTGTGATTGTCCTTAGCTTTGTTGTTATGGATTACAATGAACAGTTAAACCTGCTGATCAAAAATGCACTTGCCGAAGATATTGGTGAAGGGGATCATTCCACCTTATCCTCTGTTGATGCAGGCGCAGAAGGCAAAGCCATATTAAAGATCAAGGAAGAAGGTATACTCGCAGGCGTATCGGTGGCAGAAAAGATCTTCCGTTATATGCAACCGGATACCCGGTTTACTGCATTTAAAAAAGACGGTGATGAAATGCATCCCGGTGAAACAGCCTTTGAAGTTGCTGCAAGTGTGTACACGATCTTACAATGCGAACGCCTGGTCTTAAACTGTATGCAGCGGATGAGCGGTATTGCCACATTAACCAGGCAATACACGAAAAAACTGCAGGGATACAAAACCAGGTTACTGGATACCAGGAAGACCACCCCCAATTTCCGGCTGCTGGAAAAAGAAGCGGTAAAGACCGGCGGCGGATTGAATCACCGTTTTGGTTTGTATGATATGATCATGCTGAAGGACAATCACATTGATTATAACGGCGGTATTGAAAATGCCATTGAAAGGGCTTATGCCTATGTACAAAAGCATAAACCCGGGCTAAAGATCGAAGTGGAAACAAGGAATATCGATGACGTAAAAAAAGTTATGGCTACCGGTAAGGTTAACCGAATTATGCTGGATAACTTTACACCCACACAGATCAGGGAAGCATTACAGATCATTGATGGCAGATATGAAACCGAAGCCAGCGGCGGTATTCATTTAAACAATATTGAAGACTATGCTGCCACCGGTGTGGATTATATTTCAAGCGGGGCCATTATACACCAGGCCAGGAGTCTTGACCTGAGTTTAAAAGCAGTTATTACCGGGAAATAATACAGTATGCAGAAGAAAAAAATACGACCAGCAGGCGGTTTGGTTTACTCCACCGACCCGGATTTTAAACTGCCGGGTTTACCGGAAGATGATGCTGAAACCATTGAGCCGGCACTGCAAAAATTAAAGATCCGTTTAGACAGCAAACATAGGGCTGGCAAGGCTGTTACGCTGATTGAAGGTTTTACCGGTACAACCGCAGACCGCGAAGATCTTGGTAAAAAACTAAAGTCCTTTTGCGGTACAGGCGGTTCGGTAAAAGATGGCGAAATAATTGTGCAGGGCGATAACCGTGATAAGGTTTTACAATGGTTGCTTAAGCAGGGTTACCGGCTGGCTAAAAAAATATAAACAGTACATGATCAGTCAACCGGGGTATTGCTTTCGATACTGAGTGCAGCACTCGGGCATTTTTTTACCTGGTCAATGATCTCCTGTGTTGTAGCCTGGCTCATATCGATCCATGGTTTTCGGCGGGGGTCAAATACACCCGCAAGGCCTTTAAAACAGATACCCGAGTGTATGCACATATCCGGTTTCCAGGTTACGGTAATTTCTCCATTGCTGTAATGATGTGTTTTTTGTGCCATAAAATTTTTAGTTTAGCAGATCAGTATATTGTAAATTACATTAAAGATTTTATTCCACGGTTTACCATAAACAAAAAATATGATCTCCAGGATATCAGAAGGAATAACCGTCAGCGTGGAAACGTATTACCAGCCCGATTTCAGTAACCCGGTGAACAGTGAATTTACTTTTGCTTACCGGATCAGTATTGAAAACAACAATGCATTCCCGGTAAAGCTCCTGCGCAGGCACTGGCATATTTGCGACAGCAACGGGAGTTTGCGTGAAGTGGAAGGCGAGGGGGTAGTAGGGGTTCAGCCACAAATAAATCCCGGTGAATCCTATCAATATGTCAGTGGTTGTAACCTTCGTTCAGAGATCGGGAAGATGTACGGCACTTACCTGATGGAGAATATAAATAACAATAAAACATTTGATGCTTTTATACCGGCCTTTGAAATGTGTGCCCCTTTTAAGTTAAACTAATTAACATTTCCGGTTCGGTATTTTAGCTTAATTTTATCATTTGACAACAGGTATAACGGGAGTTGTTCTCCAGTAAAAAATCCAGTCCGTTCCCTTATTTTTTTATGGAATACTGTTTAACTTTAAATAGCCTGATAAACCAGGTACAGCAAAAATGGCAAAAATTACTTTTTCAAACAGCAACAATGCTTTTTTCCAGAGTTTAAAAAGCTCGGTAGAAAGTTATTTTACAGATAACAATATCAAAAAAACGGGCGACTGGAGGCTTTACAGCAAAACGGTCATCCTGGTGGTTACTGCCCTTACCATGTATGGTTTATTGATGTTTGCCAATGTACAAAACTGGCAGGCCCTGCTGATCTGTGTTGTTTTAGGGATCTCCATGGCCTCGATCGGGTTTAATGTGATGCACGATGCCAACCACGGCAGTTATTCCACCAAACCATTGTTGAATGATTTCCTGGGACTGAGTTTAAATGCCCTTGGTGCAAGTTCATATCTCTGGAAACAAAAACACAACATCATCCATCATACCTACACCAATGTTGACGGCATTGATGATGATATTGCCAAGAGCCCCATCATCCGGCATTGTGAATCACAAAAATGGGTGCCTGCGCATAAAATTCAATACCTCTACCTGTTGCCGGTGTACGCACTGTCCACCATTTTCTGGATCTATATCATGGATTTTACAAAATATTTTTCGCATAAGATATTTACCACCGATGCCTGGAAGATGACCTTGAAGAACCACGTCATTTTTTGGGCAACAAAGATCTTATACATCACTTTTTATATTGTGCTTCCCATTATGGTTTGGGGTGTTTTGCCCTGGCTGGTGGGGTACCTGGTACTGAATGCAGTAATGGGGCTGATCCTGTCACTTGTTTTTCAATTGGCGCACGTGGTGGAAAATACCGAATTTGAACATGTGCCGCTGGATGCAACAAAGCATATTGAATCGGCATGGGCTGAGCACCAGATCAGGACAACAGCAAATTTTGCTATGGGCAATAAAGTGATCTCCTGGTTTGTTGGCGGACTGAATTACCAGGTTGAGCATCACCTGTTCCCAAAGGTGAGTCATATCCATTACCCGGCGATCAGTAAAATTGTTATGGAAAAATGCAGGGAGTTTAACCTGCCTTATAATAAATACGACACCATGTCAGCAGCCATAGCTTCCCATTTCAGGGTTATGAAACAACTCGGGAAAAAACCCGCCATGGCCATGCAGCAGGTACAGGCTGCCTGACCGGTCAAGGTTTATATTTCGCTTCCTGGAAAATCGTTTCCGCGTCTGCTTTCATTAAATCGGTCAAACCGGTCTTTGGATTTTTCTTCATATATTTTTTAACGATCTGCCACCCGGCAAAACTGCCGATATTACCTGGCGAGGCTTCTCCCAATTCCTGCGTTTTTGGCCCTTCGCCTATATAGTTTTTGATGATGTTGTTATCAATGGTCTGTAAAAAATTGTTTTGTACAAACAGGTCCCATACTGCCCGCTCATGTTCATACACCGCTTTTAACTGGTCGCTGGTGTAGCCGATCAGTTTATACTCTTCCGTTTTTGGCAGCAGCCTGCTGAGCACGTATAAACGTTTTCCCTTTTCAACCATTTGCTGTACCAGCCTCATGTCATCAAACTTTTCAGGATACAATTCATTTACAATATTCTTCATGCAGTTCAGGGCAATATAATCCGGCTCAAACCGGTTGCTGATATATTCGGGATAGGTTTCCTGTACAAACCTGGATCGGTACAAAGAGAAATTTTTTCCCAAATGATGATGCAATCCAACAATGATGGCATCATCGCTGAGTATATCTCCATACCCGTCCATGGGGCCGATATAGGTAATGAGTTGACTGCGGTCTTTAAATTGGGGAAAATAATATTTCACATATTGCAATCCCTTTTTTATTTCTTTTTCGTAAGGATCAAAATCCCGGAAAACGACCTGGGCAGTATCATACACCAGTTTGTAAGCGGTTGTAAAACCCAGGACATAACTTGCAGCGCTGTCGGCCGACCATTTTGGATCAGCATTCAGGATGGTGGCTAAAAAATTCTCACCAAACGAAGGGTATGCAGCCAGCAGCTTGTCAAGATTACCGGTAAAACCTGCCGTATCCAGAGAGAACAGGTCTTTATCAAACCGCATGCTTTTTAATTCAACCTGTATACCGGAAACATCAGGTGTTTTATTTTCGTTATTGCAGGAAAAAAAGGCAAGACCCATGAATATAAATACAAATACCAATCTCATTTTCTTCATTTAACTTTACAAGGATATAAAATCATTTCTAAACATAAAGTTAAGCCCGATTACGGGTTTGGGGCATGAAAATATTTTTAGCACAGCAGAATTATCACATCGGCAATTTTGAAAGCAATACAAAAAAGATCATCCATGCCATTGAAGAAGCCAAACAGCAGGGCGGCGACCTGGTTGTTTTCAGCGAATTGAGCGTTTGCGGCTATGCACCCCGTGATTTCCTGGAGTTTACCGATTTCATTGATAAGAGTTATGCCGCCATTGATATTATAAAACAGCATGCAGATACCATTGGGGTATTGATCGGCGCCCCCGACCGTAACCCCGTGAAAGAAGGAAAGGACCTGTTCAACGCTGCCTTCCTGCTGTACGAAAAAGAAATTAAAGGCGTTGCACACAAAACCTGCCTGCCCAATTATGATGTGTTTGATGAGTACCGGTATTTTGAACCGGCCTATGACTGGCACATCCTGGAATTTAAAGGAAAGCGACTGGCGGTAACCATTTGTGAAGACATCTGGAACCTGGGCGATAATCCACTGTACCGCAATTGCCCGATGGATGAATTGATGAAGCAGCAACCTGACCTGATGATCAATTTATCAGCTTCGCCTTTCGATTATACCCATGATGAGGACCGCAAAGCAACCATCAAAGCGAATGTGATCAAATACAAACTGCCCATGTTCTATTGCAATGCAGTGGGTAGCCAGACCGAGATCGTTTTTGACGGGGCATCCCTGGTCTTTGATGCGGCAGCAAATCTTTGCGGCCAGTTGCCCATGTTTGAGGAAGCGCTTCGGTCTTTTATTGTACTTGATGACGGAACCATTGATGCACCGGTGATCGAAGCTGCTGCCAGGATGCCCGATAAGGAACTGGAGCCAATAGCTTTGAATGCGCATTTAAATATCAAACAGGTGCATGATGCCCTGGTTTCAGGCATCAGCGATTATTTTTCGAAGATGGGATTTTCCAAAGCCATCCTGGGCAGCAGTGGGGGTATCGACAGTGCTGTAACCCTGGCGCTTGCCTGTACCGCCCTGGGAAAGGAAAATGTAAACGCTGTATTGATGCCGTCTCAATTCTCTACCGCTCATTCTGTGAACGATGCTGAACAGCTGAGTTTGAACCTGGGGAACCCATATGACATCATTCCCATTGAAAATATTTATCACAGTTTTTTAAATGAACTGAAACCCATTTTTAAAGAACTCCCGTTCAGTGTGGCTGAAGAAAATATTCAAAGCCGCAGCAGGGGAAATATTTTAATGGCCATTGCCAACAAGTTTGGTTATATTTTACTGAACACGTCCAACAAAAGTGAACTGGCAACCGGATATGGAACGCTGTATGGCGATATGGCCGGCGGCATTGGCGTTTTGGGCGACTGTTATAAATTGCAGGTGTATGCGCTGGCCAAATATATCAACAGGGATAAAGCGGTCATTCCAAACAACATCATAGCAAAACCACCCAGCGCAGAGCTTCGGCACGGTCAGAAAGATGCCGATTCCTTACCGGATTATGAAATACTGGACAAGATCCTTTATCAATATATTGAACGTACAAAGGGCCCGGATGAAATTAAGGCACAGGGTTTTGATGCTGCTTTAGTTGACCGGGTATTGAAGATGGTAAATGTCAATGAATACAAACGCAACCAGTTTTGCCCCATAATCCGTATTTCTCCGAAAGCCTTTGGAGTGGGAAGAAGGATGCCGATCGTTGGGAAATACCTGAGTTGAAATAAGCGGTTATATTTTCTCTACCACCACCGCCGTTCCATATGATAAAACTTCTGTAACTCCATTCATCACTTCATTGGCATCATACCGCATATTGATGATGGCATTGGCACCGCGTTCATTGGCGTGCTGTACCATCAGCTGGTAAGCTTCCTCACGGGTTTTTTCACATAGCTCTGCATAAATGGAGATCTTGCCACCGATCAATGTTTGAAAACCCCCGGCGATATTGCCAAAAATGCTCCTGCTTCGAACGGTGATGCCCCTGATGATACCCAGGTGCCTGATGATGCGGTAACCTTCCAGTGTGTTTGAAGTAGTAATTAAATGATGATCTAACATACCTGATATTTTTACTAAAGTTAGATTGATTTTAACAAAGTTTTGCCCGGCTGGTGAAAACGGCCAAATATTTGTTAGGCATAGTTCGTAATTTGCAAGATAAACCTGCATAATAGTAATATAATAATATATCTATGGTTCAAACATCTGAAGACATCCGTTTGCTGAATGAAAAGATCACCCACGCATCCGGTTTTGTTACACGTATCAATGATGAGTTAAGCAAAGTGATCGTAGGCCAGCATGGTATGATAGAGCGTTTACTGATCGGCCTGTTAAGCAACGGCCATGTGTTGCTGGAAGGTGTACCCGGGCTGGCAAAAACACTGGCCATCAAATCGCTGGCGCAGGCAGTACATGCCGATTTCAGCCGCATCCAGTTCACTCCCGACCTGTTGCCTGCCGATGTGGTGGGCACCATGATCTACAACCAGGCAAAAAACGAATTCATGGTGCGCAAGGGTCCCATCTTTTCCAATTTCATACTGGCCGATGAGATCAACCGGGCTCCTGCAAAAGTGCAAAGTGCCCTGCTGGAAGCCATGCAGGAACGGCAGGTAACCATTGGAGATACAACCTATAAATTGCCGGAACCATTCCTTGTACTGGCCACACAGAACCCGATCGAACAGGAAGGAACCTATCCATTGCCCGAAGCACAGGTTGACCGCTTTATGCTGAAAGTAGTTGTTGATTATCCAAGTAAAACGGAAGAGCAACTGATCATCCGGCAAAATACACTGGGATTGAGTTTTCCGCCAATAAACCCGGTTGCTTCAACCAGCGAAATATTAACGGCAAAAGAACTGGTACGCCAGGTTTACCTGGATGAAAAAGTGGAGAATTATATCCTGGATATTGTTTTTGCAACCCGCTTCCCCGATAAATACAACCTGCCAAAGCTTAAGCCATTGATCGGTTTTGGAGGATCACCCAGGGCGAGTATCAATTTAGCACTGGCTTCAAAAGCATATGCTTTTTTAAATAACAGGGCATTTGTAATTCCGGAAGATGTACGTAGCATCAGTAAGGATGTTTTGCGTCACCGAATTGGATTGACCTATGAAGCTGAAGCTGAAAATGTAAATGTTGAACAGATCATTAATGAAATACTAAGAGTTGTAAATGTTCCATGATGCTGACGACGGAAGAAATATTACGCAAAGTCCGTGAACTTGAGATAAAGAGCAAGAAGATCACCACGCATTTATTTACGGGTGAGTACCATTCTGCTTTTAAAGGAAAAGGTATGAGCTTTAGGGAAGTGCGGGAATATTATGCCGGGGATGATGTGCGGTTCATTGACTGGAATGTGAGTGCCAGGTTCAGTCACCCGTTTACCAAGGTTTTTGAGGAGGAAAGGGAATTAACGGTGATGCTGCTGATCGACACCAGCGCCAGTAATTTATTTGGCACCATTGCCAAACAGAAAAAGGACCTGATCGTGGAAATGGGCGCTGTACTTACTTTCAGTGC
>CAZBIK010000113.1:0-10471 GCA_964491955.1 uncultured Ferruginibacter sp. | reverse complement strand
TAGCCGCTCAGGTCAATGATCTCCAGCCTGTCACGCAATGCAGCAGGAATATTGCTGAGGTTATTGGCCGTTGCAATGAATAAAACCTTACTCAGGTCATATTCCAGCTCCAGGTAATTGTCATAAAAGGTATTATTCTGTTCGGGATCCAGCACTTCCAGCAAAGCTGAGGACGGGTCGCCGCGGTGATCGCTGCCCACTTTATCGATCTCATCCAGTATCATCACCGGGTTGCTCGATTTTACTTTCCGGATAGACTGTATGATTCGGCCGGGCATTGCACCGATATAGGTTTTACGATGGCCGCGTATCTCGCTTTCATCATGCAGACCGCCCAGGCTTACCCGTACATATTTTCTTTGTATGGCTGCGGCAATACTTTTGCCCAGGCTGGTCTTGCCAATTCCGGGAGGGCCCAAAAAACAAAGTATGGGAGATTTCATATCGCCTTTTAATTTTAAAACGGCCAGGTATTCCAGTATGCGTTCTTTTATTTTTTGCATGCCGTAATGATCCTGGTCAAGCACTTTTTTGGCTTTTTTCAGGTCATAGGAATCTTCGGTGTATTCGTCCCAGGGCAGGTCAAGCATCAGGTCCAGGTGATTATACACCACCGAATAATCCGGTGTGGTGGGATGCATCCGTTCCAGTTTTTCGGCGCCCTTGGTAAACATTTCTTTGGCAGCAGCCGGCCATTTTTTGGTCTCTGCTTTTTTCAGCATCTCTTTCACTTCGGCAACATTATCGCCGCCCAGTTCATCCTTGATGGCTTTCATCTGCTGCTGTAAAAAATATTCACGCTGCTGTTTATCCAGTTCGGCACGGGTTTTATTGGTAACCTTGTTTTTCAGTTCGGTGTATTGCAGTTCGGTCTGCATGAGGTTCATCAGCAGTTCAGCCCTTGCCTTAATATTGCTGATCTCCAGCAGGCGTTGTTTATCCTTTATATCGCTGTTTAAATTGCTGCTAACAAAATGGATCAGGAACGAAGGGTTCTCAATATTCTTTAAAATGATGGCCGCTTCGCTGGGCAGGTTGGGCGAGAGGTTGATGATCTGGCCGGCCAGGTCTTTGATACTCCCGATCATGGCGTCAAAATCCGGATCGTCTTTTAAAACCTCATCGGACAACACGGTTATTTTAGCTTTGAAATACGGGTCATCTGAAGTGATCTCATCGATCTTGCAGCGCTTACGCCCTTGTATGATGATGGTGGTTCCGCCATCCGGCATCTTGATCAGTTTGGCGATCTTTGCAACGGTACCAATATCTTCGAGGTCGCTAACCGTTGGTTCTTCCACGGTACTGTCTTTTTGCGCTACAACACCAATCAATTTGTCAGTCTTATAGGCATCATTTACCGCTTTTATGCTCTTATCCCTACCCACCGTAATGGGAATTACAACACCCGGGAAGAGTACGGTATTTCTTAAAGCTAAAATAGGGATATTATCCGGAATCACCTGATCATCAGCACTTCCGTCATCATCTTCGTTCAACGGAATGATCGGCATAAACTCCATTTCGTCTTCGTGTCCCTGTAAATAAAATTTATCATTCATAGTTTTCTCAATATATGGTCAAAATGTCAAAGCACACTGTTAAATGTTGGTTTTTTGTGTGGGGTTGTATATGGTCAATATTAATGCCAAGCCCCAAACCCCTTAAGGGGCTTTGTAAGATTAAATGAATATTTGCCACTTTTTAATCTTTTTAAAACCAATTAATATTCTGTTTTGAATTGCTTAATAGTATGATTATTAAATAATCTGATTGACTAAGTTCCCCCTTTAGGGGGACAGGGGGTATATTTGCAATCCATGTACATAAAATGCGACGATAAGGAACTGGAAGTATTACAAAAAATTGCGCTTTCTGCAGAAGAACTGGGCATTCCCTGTTATTTGATCGGTGGTTTTGTAAGGGATAAGATACTGGGAAGGGAGACCAAAGACATGGATATCGTTTGCGTAGGTGATGGTATTGAACTGGCGGCCAAAGTTGCTGAAAAATTCAAGCCCAGGCCGGAAGTTAATTTCTTTAAGAACTTTGGAACGGCCCAGATAAAAACCGGTGGGCTCGATATCGAATTCGTTGGTGCCCGCAAAGAAAGTTACCAGTTCGACAGCCGCAAACCGGCCGTAGCAACGGGTACCCTGGAAGATGACCAGGACCGCCGTGATTTTACCATCAATGCCATGGCGATCAGTTTGAATAGATCAGACTTTGGTGACCTGGTAGATCCTTTTAACGGCATCAAAGACCTTGAATTAAGAAACATACAAACCCCGCAGGCTCCGGCACAAACTTTCAGTGATGACCCCCTGCGGATGATGCGGGCAATCCGTTTTGCCGCACAGTTGGACTTTACCATTCACCCCGAAACTTTTGCGGCAATTGGTGAAAATGCCGTACGCATAAAAATTGTGAGCGGGGAAAGGATCGCCGATGAACTCAACAAGATACTGATGTGCAAAAAACCATCCATTGGTTTTGACCTGTTGTACAAAAGCGGGTTATTAAAAATAATATTTCCGCAGATGGTTGAGCTGGCCGGTGCAGAATACATCGATGGTTGGGGTCACAAGGATAATTTTTACCATACCATACAGGTGGTGGATAATATAGCCAAAAACACGGATGACCTCTGGCTGCGCTGGGCCGCGGTTTTACATGATATTGCCAAGCCGGTCACCAAAAAATTTGAGGAAGGGCATGGCTGGACCTTTCACGGGCATGAAGTGGTAGGCGGCCGGATGGTCCCTAAAATATTCACCCAACTGAAGCTGCCTCTAAATGAAAAAATGAAATTTGTCAGGAAGATGGTCGAACTGCATTTACGCCCCATCAGTCTTACCAAAGAAAATATCACCGACAGCGCCATCCGCCGTTTATTGTTTGATGCGGGTGAAGATATTGATGCCCTGATGACCTTGTGTGAAGCAGACATCACTTCAAAAAATAAGCATAAGGTAAAGCGGTTCCTGGAGAATTTTGAAATGGTGCGTAAACGTTGTGCCGAAGTGGAAGAAAAAGACCACCTGCGAAACTGGCAGCCACCCATAACCGGGGAATTGATCATGCAAACATTTAATTTACCACCATCCAGGCCGGTGGGCGATCTGAAAAATGCCATACGGGAGGCAATATTGGATGGTATCATTCCCAATGAATATGAAGCGGCGCATGAATTTATGTTGAAAAAAGCAAAAGATCTTGGAATTAATCAATAAGTCAATGGTCATTAGTCATTGAGTTACTGATTATTTAAAGAGTATTTTTATTCACATGATTTCAATTGACTTAATGACTTAATGACTAACGCTCAATGTTCCATGACCATTTTCCGGTTTTTAACTTTTAATTCTTAATTTTACAGTATGGCTATTTTACGATTCAGAATATACTGGGAAGATGATGACAGTGTGTACAGGGATATTGCAATTAAGCACAAACAGACCTTTTTAGACCTGCACCACAGTATTTTAAAAAGTTTCGAATTTGATTCGATGCACAAGGCAACTTTTTACAGAAGTAATGATAACTGGTTGCGGGGAAGGGAAATTTCGCTGGAAAGATATGACAAGGACTATAAGGTTGAACCCCTGATCATGTCGGAGACCATACTCGGTTCCGAGATCAGCAACCCCAATCAAAAATTCATTTACGAATATGATTTTAATAAGTTCTGGCATTTTATGGTAGAACTGATCACTGTAGATAAAGAAGAGAATAGTAAACTCACTTATCCCACCTGTATCCGTACCGAAGGCATTGCCCCGTCGCAATATGGTACCAAAGGACTTGTGGACAGCCGCCTGGCAGAAATGGAAGAAAAATACGACCTGCGACCCGACGCCATGGCAGACGGTTTCAGCGAAGAAGGCGAAGATGGTGTGGAAGCGGATGGCGAGGAAGAGGCAACAGCAGATGAAGCGAATGATGGATTTTAGGAATGGATAATTAGGTAATGGATAATTGATAATTTTTTTAAAACAGGGAAGACATTTAATTTCCCACGGCATAAAAATTTAAACAGTTTTCTTTATCTGTATTACTGATAAATGATCAGCATATCCATTCATCCTAAAACATTATCCATTATAAATTATTCAATTATCCATTCTAAAACATTATCCATTATAAATTATCCCATTATCCATTAATACGAGTTCTTCACAAACTCAAATACGTTCATGAACAAAACCTGCATCGTCATCGTAGGCCCGACAGCTGTTGGCAAAACCTCCCTCGCTGTTCAAACAGCACTTCATTTTAAAACAGAGATCATTTCGGCGGACAGCCGCCAGTGTTTTAAAGAACTGAATATCGGTGTGGCCAAGCCTTCGGCAGAAGAATTGCAGCAGGTAAAGCATCATTTCATCAGTTCCCATTCCATACAGGATGAGATGAACACAGCCGTATTTGAGCAGTATGCATTAAAGAAGGCCGATGAAATTTTTAAACAGCACGATGTGGCAGTAGTGGTAGGTGGTACAGGCCTGTATGTAAAAACATTTTGCCAGGGTATTGATGAAGTGCCCGTTGTGGATGAAAAGATCCGTAAAAAAATAAACGCCGAATTTGAATGGGAGGGTCTGGAATGGCTGCAAAAAGAAGTTGAAAAAAATGACCCGCTCTATTATGCCAGAGGCGAAATAAAAAACCCGCACCGCTTATTGCGTGCGCTGGAAGTAAAACTGTCAACGGGCAGATCCATTATTGAATTTCAAACCCAACAGAAAAAACACCGTGATTTTAATATCATAAAGATCGGGCTGGAACTTCCCAAAGAACAGCTCCACAAAAATATCAACGGCAGGGTGGATTTCATGATGAAGGCGGGCTTACTGGAAGAGGTCAAAAAGCTGCTGCCGTTTAAAAAATTAAATGCTTTGCAAACCGTGGGCTATCGCGAACTGTTTGGCCACCTGGCCGGCGACCTGACATTGCCCGATGCCGTTGAGATCATTAAGATCAATACACGCCAATATGCCAAAAGGCAAATGACCTGGTTTAAAAAGGATGAGGAAGTATTGTGGTGTGAGCCGGATCTTGATAAAATGATGGGGTTGATATCATTCTAAGCCGGGGGGCCTGCGGACCATCACACAAAAATCCTTAATTCCCAGGCGAGTCTCCTGAAAGGGATTCGCCGTACTACATAGACTTTCTATATTTATAACGGCGAGTCCCACAATGGGATCAGTTTCATAAATAAATTTTCTTTGGAACAGAAATCCCTTTTTTCAATTGAAGATCTTTTTATGGAGACTCGCCTGATAAAAGAGAGATTCGCCCGGGAAAATCTAAAGAAAATTTTCATTGGATCTGAACTTTCCATTTTATTTGATGTTCTGTTAGTGGCGAAATGCCCGGAAGGAGTGAACAAAAACCCGCATCGGGAAAAAATGATCACAATCAGTAAAAATTAACGCGGAAACAAGGGGGTATCATTTCATCGAAGTAACAATTGGCGTAACTTTATAGCTGAAAACAACTAAATAAATATACACATGGAAAGTAACCCAACCACAGCAACAGTGGCAACGAACGGTAAGGCAGAAACTAAGTGTCCTTTTACGGCCGGTGCACTGAAACAGAGCGCCGGTGCAGGGCCTAAAAACCTTGACTGGTGGCCCAACCTGTTGAAATTAAATATCCTCCGTCAGCACGCCCCCGGGTCGAACCCGATGGGCGGGGAGTTCAACTATGCAAAAGAATTCAAGACCCTCGACCTGGATGCCGTGAAGAAAGATATTTTTGACCTGATGACCCGTTCGCAGGACTGGTGGCCGGCCGATTATGGGCATTATGGCCCCTTCTTTATCCGGATGGCCTGGCATAGTGCAGGAACCTATCGCATTGCAGATGGCCGCGGCGGTGCAGGCTCAGGCACACAACGCTTTGCTCCGCTCAACAGCTGGCCCGACAATGCAAACCTTGATAAAGCACGCCTGCTGCTTTGGCCTATAAAACAGAAATACGGTAAGAAGATCTCCTGGGCCGACCTGATGATCCTTGCCGGTAACTGTGCACTCGAATCGATGGGCTTTAAAACCTTTGGATTTGGCGGCGGGCGGGAAGATGTATGGGAACCCGAAGAAGACATTTACTGGGGTTCTGAAAAGGAATGGCTGGGCGACAAGCGATATAGCGGCGACCGCGACCTGGAGAACCCGCTTGCTGCCGTTCAGATGGGGCTCATTTATGTAAACCCCGAAGGGCCTAACGGTAACCCTGACCCGGTTGCTGCAGCCCGCGACATCCGGGAAACCTTTGCACGCATGGCTATGAATGATGAAGAAACCGTTGCACTGATCGCCGGCGGTCACAGCTTTGGTAAAACCCATGGCGCTGCCGACCCGGGCAAATATGTTGGACCAGAACCGGCCGCAGCCGGCATTGAAGAGCAGGGACTCGGCTGGAAAAATACTTTTGGCAGCGGACATGGAGCCGACACCATCACCAGCGGACTGGAAGGTGCCTGGACCACCACGCCCACAAAATGGAGCAACAATTTCTTCTGGAACCTGTTTGGATATGAATGGGAACTCAGCAAGAGCCCGGCCGGTGCACATCAATGGAAACCCAAGCATGGCATGGGAGAGGGCACGGTACCCGATGCACATGATCCTGCCAAACGGCATGCGCCATTTATGCTTACAACAGACTTGTCGCTGCGCTTTGACCCGGCATACGAAAAAATATCCCGTCATTTCTTTGAGAACCCTGATGCATTTGCCGATGCATTTGCCCGTGCATGGTATAAGCTAACGCACAGGGATATGGGCCCCATTGCCCGGTATCTGGGCAAGGAAGTGCCAAAAGAAGAACTGATCTGGCAGGACCCCGTTCCGGCTGTGGATTTTGAACTGATCAATGAAAAAGATATTGCTGCATTGAAAGCAACCATACTTGCAGGCGGGTTAACCGTAAGCGAACTGGTTTCTGTTGCCTGGGCTTCTGCTTCCACTTTCCGCGGTTCGGATAAAAGGGGCGGCGCCAATGGTAGCCGCATCCGCCTGGCCCCGCAGAAAGACTGGAAGGTGAACAATCCTGCCCGGTTGAACAAAGTGCTGGATGCGCTTGAAAAGATCCAAAAAGAATTCAACGCCGCACAGTCAGGTAATAAAAAAGTTTCCATGGCCGACCTTATTGTGCTGGCAGGATCTGCTGCTGTGGAAAAAGCCGCCAAAGATGCCGGCCATAACATTGCAGTGCCGTTCACACCCGGACGCACAGACGCAACCCAGGAGCAAACCGATGTGGATTCTTTTGCCGTACTGGAGCCTGTTGCAGATGGTTTCCGCAATTACCTGGATGCAGGACGTGCCATTGCAAGTTCTGAAGAGCTGCTGGTAGACAAGGCGCAACTCCTTAACCTTACCGCACCCGAGCTCACTGTGTTAATTGGCGGCATGCGGGTACTCAATACCAATTTCGACGGATCTGCTCATGGCGTGTTCACCAAAACACCGGGCACGCTCACCAATGATTTTTTTGTGAACCTGCTTGACCTGGGAACAACCTGGAAGGCTGCGGATAAGGTACAACAGGGCTTTATAGGCACTGACCGTGCCGGTGGCGCTGTTAAATGGACGGCCACACGTGCAGACCTGATCTTTGGTTCCAACTCAGAACTAAGGGCTATTGCCGAAGTGTATGCCTGTGCAGATTCTAAAGAAAAATTTGTGCATGATTTTGTGGCTGCCTGGAATAAAGTGATGAACCTTGACCGGTTTGACCTGGGGTGATCTCACAGAATCGGGATATGTAATTAAAAAAGATGGCCCGGAAACGGGCCATCTTTTTCGTATATCCTGTACTGAAAGAGAATAAAAGATGAAATTGAACATGGATCTGCACTGCCTTTACAAATACTTTCATTAGCAGCAACTTTACGGGTTATGTTTAGTCTTCCAAATTTACAAATACCAGTTTTCCGCTTTTATCATAAGCGAAAGACCAGTATGTTGTATTGTCTGCCAGGATTTTATAATAAAGCACTTCTGTCACTTTTGAGCCATATAATTCTAATGGAGTTGAACTGTAATTATTCACATCAATACATTCTAAATCCCGGAAACCTTTCAATAACTCCATTAATTCATCGGGATCATAGCCTGAAATATTTACATTTCGGTATAATTGTCCGCTGTTGAATTTTTTGGCGGACAGGTTTTTTAATAACGCCCTGATCTCAGCATCTCTTTTGTGGGGTCGGGCATACACTTGTTTTTTTTCCGAAATGCCGGTGAAAACAGGATCATAAACTTTGGCAAGCGCATACGTCAGATCTGAAAGGTTTGCTTTCCATTTATTGGATAAAATGATCATATCGATCCCTGAACCAGGGAACCTGGATATCCTTGAATTGAACCCCGTTCTGAAAGCGCCGCCGTGCTCGAATATCAATTGTTTCCTGAAAAAATAAATGTACCACCCAGACCCATATGGGATAGGGTTCCCGGATTTAAGTTTACCCGGCGAAAACATGAATTTTAAACTTTCACGGTTCAATAAACGGTTATCATTTAATGCAGTGCTCCATTTGATCATGTCATCAAGTGTGGTGATTATCCCAACGTCTGCCCTGGATTCAGCTGAAGCCGGGATATCAATACCAGGTTCATGGTTTTTATTATTCCACCTGTATCCTTTGGCAAGTTGTTTGGGTAAACTAACTGAGTCGTAAACGGATGTATTGCGCATGTCAAGTTTGTCGAAAATGCGCTCCTTTAAAAAGTATGAGTAATGTTTACGGGTTATTTGTTCGATCACCAGCCCCAAAAAAAACGGGCCGCTGCTGTATTGAAATCCTTCCCCGGGTTCAAAGAGCAGGGGATATTGCTGCTGTACGGCTGACATCATCCTGGTTGAGTTGTTTGCCAGGAAATAGGAGGTGTTTTCATCCCAGTCGTCCCTTAATCCAGACGTATGATTCATCAATTGTTCAATGCTGATCTCTTTCCATGCCGGGGGCAGGCCGGGTAAATATTTTGAAAGTTTATCTTTGACTGACAGCATCCCGTCTTCCTGTAACAGGAGAATTGCGGCACAGGTAATTTGCTTCGTCATGGAAGCAATTTCAAAAATGGTATTCGTATCTACTTTCGTTTTTAAGGTGATGTCTGCAAAGCCATAAAATCCCCTTTTTTCTACTTTCCCTTTTTTGATAATGGCCAAAGCCAGGCCCGGTATATGGTTCATTGTCATATGCTTGCTGACTATTGAATCAATTTTGTTTCCATCCAATACCAACTGTGAATAGGAAGCGACGTATAATACAAAAACGAGGCAGGTAATTAGTACGAAGGATTTCATCAGCGGTGCAGTTAATAATTTTATTTTAAGTTAGCCTTTACTGAATGCTTTACTGCTGATTCAAAAATAAATGAATCTGTTAATTAATAAAAGATTTCCGGTTCCTGAGGAAAAGAACCGGGGTATTTTTATTACCTCATTTTTTTTAATTCCTTTTCAAGCCTGTCGAAATTCTCTTCGTTCTTATCAACCGCAAAGGGTTTTACCTTATTGCATTCCCGGGCGGTATCAAACAGCATCTTAAAAACAAGTTTTGTTTTGCCCGGGGAAATTTCTTCAAAGGTTGCCAGTACCCGGAACAGCGGTTTTGAATAACGTTTCCAGGCGATCAGGGATGGTTCTTCTATTTTTATGAATTCACAGGCATTTACATAGTGTCCCTGCTCCGGGCCATGCATGGTAAAATTCCATTTTCCGCCTACCCGGAAATCAAATTCAGTAAAAGTATTAGTAAAGCCTGCCGGCCCCCACCAGTTCTTCAGGTGGCCGGGATCCGCCCAGGCACGAAAAACCAGCTCCCTTGGTGCATCTAATACCCGGGAACTTACAATTTCGCAGTCGGGGGTTGTGGTGGGGAATGATGTTGGCATTTTTGTTTCTGTTTGGTTTTTAATGCCTGGCCTGGTTTGTAAGATAAAAAATATTTGGGGTTAACAAATTTGTTTTTGTTGAGATCTAAGTTTTTTGGGCAAGCGGCGGCACATAGAACTTTTACACAGTTCATGTTAGCGACACTCGTTTCGGATAGTGTTTTTTGAGCAGGTCCTTTTCTCTTCCTTTGCAGGAATTTTAATACAATTAAGAAGGTTTTTGTGTGCTTGATGTGGCTTTGTCCAAAGCTAAGAAAGTACAGACAAGACCTGCCAGCGATATTAAACACCTTACCCAGCCCATTCTTCCCCATTCAGATACTGCCTTTTTGAGTGTTTCTGTATCGGGAAGTTGTTTTGAAAGAAACATCACTTCATTTCTGGGATAAAAATAGGTAAAGGTTAAAATCATCGACGACACATAACAAAGTAAAGCAATGCCCAAAAATAACCGAATGGAAGAAGATTTTTTCCAGAATAAAATCAATGCCAATACAATCAGAAGCATATTTGTTGGGTCAATCAACTTAAAAAAAGTCCCCGGATTGGCAACT
>CAZBIK010000112.1:0-10565 GCA_964491955.1 uncultured Ferruginibacter sp. | reverse complement strand
ACTGTAGAATGAAGTTTGGGAAACCCGGCAGTACAGTACATATTCAATATGTTATTTTTCTTTACCGCAAAAAGCTGATCGATCCGGTTGTCCATGTCTATTTTGTTGAGGGAATAAGGATCACCCCCTGCCCGTCTAAAATGATATGATTATACCTGGGTTTGGCATCTATATCCAGGATCAATTTATAAAGTGCTTTCGGTTGATCTGCCGACCTGGGAAATGCAACAATGAGGCTGTCCCCGGTTCTCTGTACTGAATAATTTTTTCCGTCAAAACCTGCATCCAGGCAACTTAAAAATTCATACCGTTCGCCATTGATGTTGGAGATCATTTTTATAGACCCGGAATAACCGGCACAATCGCCTGCCTTTTCAAATTTCAAAGTATGGTTAACAAATGGATCGTTGCAGGAAAAAACCAAAAAACAACAGATGCTGATGATCATGTATTTCATAATGGTAAATGTTTCATGTAGGTATCCAGGTCCTTATCTCCCCTTCCGCTTAAACAAACCACCACCACATCATTTTTATTAAAGTTGATCATTTTCAGGGCATGTAGTGCGTGTGCTGATTCCAGGGCAGGAATGATACCCTCCAGTTTGCTCAGTTCAAATGCAGCATCCAGTGCCTTTTGATCGGTTGCACTCATAAACACCGCACGGCCGCTTTCGTGCAGATGTGCGTGAAGCGGGCCAATGCCGGGGTAATCGAGTCCCGCTGAAATGCTGTGCGGCTCTGTTACCTGTCCGTCTGCGTTTTGCATAAGCAGGCTTTTACTGCCATGCAATATGCCGGGTTTGCCCAATTGTGTGGTGGCTGCGCTTTTGCCGCTGTTGATACCACAACCGGCAGCTTCCACGGCAATTAATTTTACCTGTTCATCATCTAAAAAATGATAGAATGCACCGGCAGCATTGCTGCCTCCGCCAACACATGCGATCACATAATTTGGATTTTCCTGCCCGGTCTTTTCCTGCAATTGCATTTTTATTTCTTCGCTGATGATGCTTTGCAAACGCGCCACCAGGTCGGGATAGGGATGCGGTCCCACCACGCTGCCGATGATGTAATGCGTATCCAGCGGGTTGTTTATCCAGTCGCGGATGGCTTCATTGGTGGCATCCTTTAAGGTCTTACTGCCGCTTGTTGCCGGAATAACGGCAGCGCCCAGCATTTTCATCCTGGCCACATTGGGCGCCTGGCGTTCAATGTCTTTTTCACCCATGTACACAATGCATTCCAGCCCTTTTAATGCACATACCGTTGCAGTGGCCACACCGTGCTGGCCTGCACCCGTTTCGGCAATGATCCTTTTTTTGCCGAGACGCTCTGCCAGCAATATCTGCCCGATGGTATTGTTTATTTTGTGTGCCCCCGTATGGCAAAGGTCCTCCCTTTTTAAAAAGATCACGGCCTTGTATTTTTTGCTGAGCCGTTCAGCATAAAAAAGCGGCGTTGGCCTGCCGGCATAATCGTTTAGCAGGTACCGGTATTCGCTTTGAAAACTGTCCCCGTTAATGATCTCCAGGTAATTATCCTGCAATTCCTTCACATTTGGGTACAGCATTTCGGGGATGAAAGCGCCGCCGAAATTCCCGTAATAGCCCTGTTCATTTACACCGTATTTCATAAAGCTATTTTATACCCTGCCTGAACTGTAATACCAGTGCCATATCCTTTACACCGGGTTCTTTCTCCACTTTGCTGTTAATATCCACTGCATAATAATCGGGATGTTTGAATGCCTTTACTTTGGCCACATCATCCACGCCGATGCCACCGCTTAAAAAGAATGGCTTTTCAATTTTACTTTTGCTGAGGATTTTCCAGTCAAACTGTTTGCCGCTGCCGCCTTCCACATCTGAAGATGCCGTATCAAACAGGTAATAATCACATACCTCATCATAATCAGCCACCAGTTCATCAATGGAAACCTTACTGTCCTTTACTTTAAAAGCCTTGATCACTTCCACGTCTTCCGACAGTTCCTCGCAAAGTTCCGGGCTTTCATCGCCATGCAGCTGCACCACGTCCAGCCCGTAATCTTCCACCACCTGCATGATCTCATCATATTCCGCATTCACAAATACGCCAACTTTTTTCAGGTCGAAATCCGAGTTCTTCAGGTCTTCCTTTGCGATCTTATCGCCCACATAGCGTGGTGAATCCTTATAAAAAATCAACCCGGCAAAATCAATATCCAGGCCGTCTAACTGCTGCAACTGTTTCAATTGGGTAATGCCACATACTTTCGTGTTCATAATTATCCTTGTTTTAGTTTTTGTACAAATTGTTCAAATGCTTTTCCCGGGTTTGCAGCACGCATGAATTTTTCCCCCATCAAAAAACCACTAAACCCTGCATCTTTGAATTTCTTTATCGTTTCCGTATCATCGATCCCGCTTTCTGCAATTTTGATTTTACCTGCAGGGATTTTTTTACCCAGTTCAATGGACCTGTTAATATCTACATGAAAGGTTTTCAGATCCCGGTTATTAACGCCAACCATATCAACCTCACTGCAAATATGCCCCAATTCATCATCATGGTGAATTTCCAGTATGACTTCAAGGTTCAAATGCTTTGCAAATATAGCCAGGTCTTTCACATCACCCGGTTTTAAACAGGCAGCGATCAGCAAAATAACGTCGGCACCGAGTGCTTTTGCTTCAATCACCTGGTATTCATCAAAAATAAAATCCTTGCGTAAAACAGGTATAGATGCGGCCAGTGCAGCATTTACCAGGTCATCGTTATTCCCGTTAAAGAAAATCGGTTCAGTTAAAATGGACAATGCAGCTGCGCCATATAATTCGTAGTCAGCAGTTACTTCCCCTACATCAGCCTGGTTGTTGATGATCCCTTTGGAAGGAGATGCCCTTTTAAATTCGGCAATGATACCTGTGCTTTTACCAGATTCCAGGATCTTCTGCAAAGACTTTGTTTTTTTTGAAAACCCGGGCATCATTTCCCAGGCTTGCACCGGGATGAGCTGTTTTAACGCAGCTACATCCTGTTTTCTCCTGGTAACAATTCCTGATAAAATCGTATTCATTATCCTGCAATTAGTTTTTGCAAAGACCGGTAAGCCCGGCCACTCTCCAGGCTCTCTACGGCTGCCTGGTAACAATCATCATAGTTTGTATAAGCCCCGGTGCATTGCAAAGCCATGGCCGAATTGGCCAGTACGACCGCATTTTGTGCCCAGCTGCCTTCACCGCTTAAGATCGCCAGGAAAATTTTAGCTGCCTCTTCAACAGAATTGCCCCCATGAATATCCATGGGAGAAACGGTACGTTTTCCCAGGTCATGTGCACTAAAGATCTTTTCGCCGGCATTGGTAATTACTTTTACATCTCCGGTTAAAGAGATCTCATCATACCCGTCCATGCTGTGAATAATGGTGAAAGCTTTTCCGCCCTGCTGTAATAAATAATTATAGATCCTTGCCATTTCCAGGTTATAAACACCAACCAGGCTGTATTTTGGACCGGCAGGATTCACCAGCGGGCCAAGCATATTAAAGAAAGTGCGTACGCCTAAATTTTTTCTGACCGGACCAACCACTTTTAATGCCGGGTGAAATAAAGGCGCATGCAAAAAACAGATATTGGCGGTATCCAGTTCTTTTTTCAATGCATCATTATCTTTTTTGAAAGTATAACCCAACTGTTCCATCACATTGCTGGAACCGCTGACTGAAGCAGATCCGTAATTACCATGTTTGGCCACTTTTGCACCGGTACCTGCCACAATAAAACAACTGAGGGTTGAAATATTAAAGGTATTTTTTCCATCACCGCCTGTACCCACTATATCAATCACATCATACCCGTTCAGGTCAACTGCAACACAAAGTTCCATCAGTGCATCCCTGAATCCCTGCAGTTCATCAATGGTAATACTGCGCATTAAATACACGGTGATGAACGCAGCGATCTCTGTATCACTATATACATTATTGGAGATTTTATTCAATACATCCCTGGCCTGTTCCCTTGACAGGCTTTTGTGTTCGAATAAATGGTTTAAGACCTTTTTCATACCCCTGTCCCCTAAAGGGGAACTTAGATTGTTAGTTAATAATTATTAGTTTACAATTTTAAAGATCAATAAACCAATTTTGATCTTCGCTAATTTCTACCCGCCGGTTCCCCCTTTAGGGGGCGGAAGGGGCCAACCAGTTTCTCATTATCTTTTCACCATCCGGAGTTAACACACTCTCAGGATGGAATTGAACCCCCTGCACATCAAACTGTTTATGCTGCAATGCCATAATAAAACCATTTTCATCTCTTGCAGTAATTTCCAGTTCTGCTGGAAAATGCTCATCACTTACTATCCAGCTGTGGTAACGGCCAACTTCAATTTCACCAGGCAATTCATAAAAAAGACCTTTTCCAGTTGCCGTTTGCCCGTTGCCTATTTGTATTTTTGTTGCTACCCCATGAAAAACAGTTTGCAGGTTTATCAACGAACCCCCAAAGGCCTGCGCTATGGCCTGGTGCCCCAAACAAACGCCCAGTATGGATTTGGTTGCGGCATATTCCTTAATCAACGGGATCAGCAAACCGGCTTCTTCCGGGATACCAGGGCCCGGTGATAAAATGATCTTATCATAAGCTGATACATCTGCCAAAGCGATTTGGTCATTCCGGAACACATCTACTTTCTCATTAGTGAGCTTCTCAACCAAATGAACAAGATTATACGTGAATGAATCGTAATTATCGAATACTAATATCTTCATAACATTTTTTTTGAACCACATAGACACAATAGATAACATAGAAATACACACATAGGGCTATGTGATCCCGATGGTTATCGGGACTATGTATCTATGTTTCTATGTGGTTCATAATTTATTATTTTATTTCCGCAGCAACAAGAATTGCCAGTTTTAAAGCTTTCAGTTTATTATTCACTTCCTGCAATTCATTTTCAGGATGGCTGGCTGCAACCACACCAGCCCCTGCCTGGTAAACCAATGTATTGTTCCTGCTTAAAAATGTACGGATCATGATGGCATGATTCACTGATCCGTTAAATCCGACAAAACCAATGGCGCCTCCGTAATAGCTGCGGGCAGTTGTTTCCAATTCGCTGATCAGCTGCATGGCCCTTATTTTGGGTGCCCCGCTTAAAGTTCCGGCAGGAAATGTGGTTGCCAGCAACATGAATGGATTTGCATCCGGTCCAACCATACCCGTTACTTCACTCACCAGGTGTATAACATGGCTGTAATAATTTATTTTTTTGAACTGTGTTACGGTTACTTCACTGCACATGCGGCTGAGGTCATTTCTTGCCAGGTCAACCAGCATCACATGCTCGGCATTTTCCTTTTTATCATTTTCCAGTTCAACGGCCAGTGCTTTGTCCAGTTCATCATCTCCCGTTCTTTTAAAGGTGCCCGCGATCGGGTGAACAACAGCCTTTCCCTGTCCGAACGGGTCATCCGGGCGGGCACGATCCACGATCAACTGGCTTTCAGGCGATGATCCCATCAGTTTATAATCACCGTAATCAAAATAAAACAAATAAGGTCCCGGATTGATGCTGCGTAAGGCACGGTACACATTAAATTCGTCGCCAATAAATTGTTGTTCAAATCTTCTGCTTAACACAACCTGGAAAACATCTCCCCGGTAACAATGCGAAATACCTTTATTCACCATGTCAATATATGCAGTATCACTGATGTTTGATCTTTCTGCTCCAATACTTTTAAAAGGGAAACCCGGCACATCCTTACTCCTGATCAGGCTTTCAACCAGTTCAACCTCACTTTCAATTCCTTTAAAATGATTTTCGCAAATGAACAATTCATCTTTAAAATGGTCAATGGCGATCACGTATTGATAAAGCCGGTAGCGCATTAACGGAATGTCACTCCCCGCTTCTTTTGGCGCAGGCGATGTTCCTTTCGGGGGAGCGGGTTTGGAGGTGCGGTCTTCGAAAAACTGCACCGCATCATATGCGGTATAACCAAACAATCCCTGTGCAACATTCACCGGCTTTGCAGCTGCCTCTTTGATCTCAAAGCGTTGCATAAATTCCCACAATAGTTTTGGAACATCTGCTGATTGGTCAGGTTTGATCCGCTCCGTATTTTGTGCAGGTAATTTATATTCAATCGCCGTTGAATTACTGATCTCGATCCCTGCCACCGCATGGATACCGATAAAGGAAAAACTATTCTCCCCGGCATGAAAATCGGTACTCTCCAGTAAAATGGTATCCCTGAACCGGTCCCTTAACCGTAAATAAATGCCAACCGGTGTGTACACATCAGCCAGCATTTTTTTATACGTTGTTTCTATCGTGATCTTCTTCATGTCCCTGACTCCGCAGCGGCGGTGAACTTAGATTTATGGTTTATTAAATATTTCTAAAGCTTCAGATATTAAAACTGCTTTCGTTTATTTTACCCTTGCCTGGTCCCCCTTTAGGGGCGGAGGGGCAACAAAAAACCCGGCAACTTGTGCCGGGTTCAACTATTTATATAACAATAGCAGTAAGGCACGTCATTTGACAATGCTCCACCACCAACCGTTGTTATTTGTACTGATCATTTTCATTTCTATTGCAAATATGTGTACAAATCGCTTACAAAAAAAATGTATTTCGTAATTTCCGTAAAATTTTACAAAATGGTGATACAACAAAAACAGGAAGGCAGTAAGGGTTCTTTTTATGTGGATGAAGCCGGAACTGTTCTGGCAGAAATGACCTATTCCATGACCGGCACCAGCCTGATGATCATTGACCACACTGAAGTAGATGATGCATTAAAGGGAAAAAATGTGGGATACCAACTGGTACAGGCCGCCGTAGAATATGCCCGGTCAAATGACATAAAGATCATACCGCTTTGCCCCTTTGCCCATTCGGTTTTTAAAAAGAAGGCTGCAGAATTTGGTGATGTACTCAGGCCCAATTGAATTAACTTTATCAAAACATAAAAATGAAACTGGTCATTTTCGGAGCAACGGGCATGGTAGGAAAACAACTGGTACAACAGGCTTTATTCAACGGGGACCATGTACGGGCATTTGGCAGGAATGTGTACACTACAGATTACCTGCAGACAGAGAACCTGCAACTGGTGCAGGGGGCACTGTTTGATGAAGCTGAAGTGTTTAACGCCATAAAAGGCTGCGATGCTGTTTTATCGGCCATTGGCGGCGCCAGCGACGGCACAGATAAAGCCCGTACCCTGGGGATGAAGAACATCATCAAACAAATGCAGAAAGCAGGCGTAAAAAGGATCGTCGGTATTGGCGGGCTGGGGGTTTTGAATGCATCAGAAAATTCACTGCTGGTTGACCAGGAGGATTACCCCGCTGAATACAAAGCGGTAGGAATGGAACACAAAAAAGCATTTGAATTGTTAAGTGAATCTGATCTCAACTGGACCTTTGTTTGTCCACCCAACATCATCAACGAAGGGCCAACCGGCCACTTTGTTACCAATGCCGATTATCCGCCAGCACAAAATAAATACAAAATAAACGCCGGCGACCTGGCCCTGTTCATGTTGAATGAGATGGTGAAAAATGAATTTGTGAAACACAGGGTGGGAATTAGTAATTAGGAATTAGGAATTGGGAATTGGGAATTAAGAATTAGTTGATAGAGCTTATCGGAATTTTTGCCATATCCCAATTGTATGAATTAACATAAGCATGCTGGTGTGGTAAAATTAAAATCTTTAAAAAAATCAAAAATGAAAAAGTACATCTTCCTTTTATTGCTGTTGATCAGCAGTACCGTTTTTGCACAGGATGCCATTGAATACCAAACCCCGCCAAAGGAAATTTATGACCTGGTGATGGCAAAGCCAACGCCCGGTGTAAGTTTCGACAGTAAAGGGCAATACATGCTGATACTGGAACGAAGCGATATGCCATTGGTTGAAGACCTGGCGCAACCCGAATTGCGTATTGCGGGACTGCGTATCAACCCGAATAATTTTGGGCCGAGCAGGAGTGCATATACCACCAACATCATGATCAAAGATGTAAAAAGCGGAACCGAATATAAAATAAACGGCTTACCGGCAAATTTAAAAGCAGGCAACCTGCAATGGAGCCCCAATGAAGATAAAGCCGCATTCACCAACACCACAAACACGACAGTTGATATTTATGTGATAGACATTAAAACCCGCCAGGCAACAAAAATAAACAGGTCGGCGGTAAACCTGGTGCTGAATGCAGCATTCGACTGGATAGATAACAACAGCCTGCTGTATGCAGCCGTAAACAAACCGGTAAGCATGGCACCCAAAAAACCGGCTGCTCCCAATGGACCGGTTGTACAACAGAACTTAGGCAAGGTTGCGGCCAGTGTAACTTACCAGGACCTGATAAAAACACCTTTTGATGAAAAACTTTTTGAGTTTTATGCCACTTCGCAACTGGTAAAAAATACCAATGGCTCCGAAACAAAGATCGGTTCACCAGCTATTTACAGCAATGTGAACATGTCGCCGGATAAAAAATATTTACTCATCAAAAGAATTGAAAAACCATTTTCATACCTGGTTACAGCAGGCGGTTTCAACAGCACCATGATGATAACCGATATGAACCTGAATACTGTAAAACTGCTTGCGAAATTACCCAGCAGTGAACTGGCCCCAAGAGGAAACGACAATGTATTGAATGCCCCACGTGGTTACAACTGGCTGAATAATTCGCCGGCAACCGTTAGATGGATCGAGCCATTGGACAGCGGGCTCATCAAAAAGAAAATGGATTTTCATGATGCGGCATATATACTGTCAGCACCTTTTACCGGCGGACCAAAGGAACTGGTAAAAACACCGGAACGCATGGCAGGTGTAACAGATCTTGTAAACGGTTCTTTTTTTGTTATGGAAAGTTCCAGGTCAAAACACCGCAGTAAAATGAGCAGGCTTACTGCAGATGGGAAAATGGACATATTGATAGACCGCAGTACCGATGATGCGTATAACGATCCCGGCACCCCGCTTACCGAAAAAAATAAATGGGGGCGTGAAACGCCGAAACTGCTGAACGGCACACAACTGGTCATGAGGGGTACGGGTGCATCTGCAAAAGGCGACCTTCCGTTTCTGAACACATTTGACATCAACACCAAAGAGACCAAACAGCTCTGGCGCTGCGAAGAACCCTATTACGAAACAGTTACCGACGTGCTGGATTTTGATAAGATGATCATTGTTACCAACAAACAAAGTCAGACCGAACAACCCAATTATTATGTTCGTGACCTGAAGAACAATTCAGCCAAAGCCATTACTGCATTCCCCGATCCGCAACCCGGGCTGCGCGGCATTGCCAAACAAAAGATCACGTATAAACGCAAAGATGGTGTTGACCTGGCTGCTGACCTCTACCTGCCCAAAGATTACGATGCAAAAAAAGACGGGCCGCTTCCGGTGATCATGTGGGCCTATCCCCGCGAGTTTAAAAGCGCTGCCGATGCGGCACAACTGCGCGGAAGCAAATATACCTTTACCCGTGTGGGTTATGGATCCATTGTTTTCTGGGCCACGCAGGGATATGCCATCATGGACAACACCGAGTTCCCGATTGTGGGTGAAGGCGATAAACAACCCAACGATAATTTTGTGGAACAACTGGCATGGAGTGCCGAAGCCGCCATTGATAAAATTGCGGAGATGGGTGTTGGCGACCGCAACCGGGTGGCGGTTGGTGGCCACAGTTATGGTGCATTCATGACCGCAAATCTTCTGGCACATACCAATTTGTTCAAAGCAGGCATTGCCCGGAGCGGCGCTTACAACCGCACCCTCACTCCTTTTGGTTTTCAGAATGAAGAACGCACGTACTGGCAGGCGCCAGAAGTGTATAATGCCATGAGCCCTTTCAGCCATGCCAATAAAATTAAAACACCGCTGCTGATCATACACGGAGAAGCCGACAATAACCCGGGCACATTTCCCATACAAAGCGAACGGCTGTACAATGCCATCAAAGGCCACGGCGGCACGGTACGTTTTGTACAACTGCCTTTCGAAAGCCATGGTTATGCAGCAAAGGAAAACATACTGCACATGCTTTGGGAACAAAACCAGTGGCTGAATAAATTTGTGAAGAGCCCGAATTCGCCGTATGTGAAGTAACACTGAGCGAAGTCGAAGTGTGAGCAAAGTCGAAGTGTGAGCAAAGTCGAAGGGGCTATATGCAAGTACAGGGCGAAGTCGAGGTACGGGTTTATACAAAGTTTACCACTGTTTTTGAAATGAATTTAATACAAATAATATTGGCCGGTATTTTACCGGCCTATTTCTTCTCGTCCCCGTCTCAGACGGGGATGCTTTGGTTTTGAGACTTAGTCTCACTCCCTTTGCGCAGGTATTTTAACAGGAACACCTCATACCTGCTAAAACTGCCGGTCTGTATCCGGCACCAGTCTGGCAAGAGGCAGGATTAAAAAGCAAATGTTCATTACATTTACCAAAGAAAAATATCGTGTTGTGATTGACTTATCACATTACACGCTGCCTGATCAATAACAACTGCTGGATAAACATAATGACCA
>CAZBIK010000111.1:0-10646 GCA_964491955.1 uncultured Ferruginibacter sp. | reverse complement strand
TGAATTGAGCCTGCTTTTTATTAATTATATGCTGAAAAGCAAAGGCGTAAAAACAATTTACCTGGGTTGCAGCATTCCATTGAATGACGTAGAGCAACTTGTAAAGATTAAAAAACCTGATTATTTATATACACATTTAACTACATCCGGCGCTAAATTCAATATTGACAGATTCCTGGAAGGACTGGGCAAAAGGGTCCCCGATACACGGGTTATCATTTCCGGGCTGCTCACAAATACCTACGAAAAAAAGATCCTCCCCCCCATACAGTTTAAAAGATCTTATGCCGAAGTGATGGAATTCATCGCTGGTTTATAACCTGGTCGCATGGTCTGGGTATATATAAACATTTGATTTTCAATCTGTTTAATTATTTAACAAAAAAATTAAACAAAATTGGCGTTTTTTCAAACATTTTGTTTAGCTTTATGTTTTATTAGTTAAACAAAAAGTTATGTCAACAGTCGAATTCAACCAGTCATTGATCAGTAATTCAGAATATTTAAAGCCATTTGCCATGACTTTAACCAGGGATATGGAATCTGCAAAAGACCTTATCCAGGAAACATTATACCGGGCATTGGCCAACCGGGAAAAATACCATTCCGGAACCAATATAAAAGCATGGATGTACACCATCATGCGCAATATATTCATCAACAATTACCGGCGGAGTGCCAGGCAGAACACGATCTTTGACAATACACCCAATGATTTTCTGCTGGATTATAACCAGTTCACAACAGTAAATGCCGCAGAAACCAATCTCTCTATGAAAGAGATCAAAGAAGCGGTTCATCAATTACCGGAAATTTTTAAAAACCCATTTGAGTTATATTTTGAAGGGTATAAATATCATGAAATAGCTGATATCCTTTCGGAACCACTGGGTACCATCAAAAGCAGGATACATTTTGCGCGGAAATTATTAAAGGAGCAATTAACCAGGTATTAGTTTTGAAATTATACCCACCGGTACTGATTACGATAACCCGCAATAGCGTATTTTAGCAGATTGAAAAAAGCAGTAATTATAGGAAGCGGTTTTGCCGGTTTATCTGCAGCCTGTTTTATGGCAAAAGCAGGATGGGAGGTAACGGTTCTTGAAAAACAGTCAACTCCCGGTGGACGTGCCAGACAGCTGAAGGAAGCAGGTTTTATTTTTGATATGGGGCCAAGCTGGTACTGGATGCCGGAAGTGTTTGAAAGGTTTTTCAACAGTTTTGGTAAAAAGGTTTCGGATTATTATAAGCTCGACAGGCTGGACCCATCCTACCGTGTTTATTGGAAGGATGCCCCGATGGATATCCCGGCTGATTATGAAGCGCTGAAAAAGTTATTTGAAAGTATTGAACCAGGCAGCGGAAACAGGCTGGACAGTTTCATGAAAGAAGCTGTTTATAAATACGAAGTGGGAATTAACAAGCTGGTGCATAAACCGGGACAGTCGTATACCGAATTCCTGGACTGGGAACTGGTAAAAGGCGTTTTTAAACTGGATGTGTTCACTTCTATGAAAAAACACATCAGCAAACATTTTAAAAACCCCAAACTGCAGCAATTGCTTGAGTTCCCGGTTTTGTTTTTGGGCGCTTTGCCCGAAAATACACCGGCACTGTACAGCCTGATGAATTATGCTGATATTAAACTCGGCACCTGGTACCCGCACGAAGGCATGTACAAAATTGTGGAAGGTATGTTCAGCGTTGCAGAAGAGCTGGGCGTAAAATTTATTTTCAACAGTGACGTTAGTGAAATAAAAGTTGAACGAAGTAAAGCAAAAAGTGTAATTGCGCAGACAACGGCCAACCCACAGGGCCCTTTGGGCAAGCAACCATCAACGGTTAACGTTTATGATGCAGATGTGGTTATTGGTGCAGCAGATTATCATTTTATTGAAACCAAACTGCTGCCTCAGAACTGCAGAAGTTACAGTGACCAATATTGGGAAAAAAGGATCATGGCTCCCAGTTGTTTGTTATATTATGTTGGCCTGGATAAAAAACTGGAAGGGGTTTTACACCACTCCCTGTTTTTCGACAGCGACTTTGAGGTACACGGCAAAGAGATCTATACATCAAAACAATGGCCCGCTGATCCGTTGTTCTATGTATGCACACCTTCTGTAACGGATGACACAGTTGCTCCGGCCGGACAGGAGAATATGTTTTTTTTAATACCGGTAGCTACCGGGTTGAAGGGCGATACAGAAGAACTTAGAGAAAGCTATTTTGAAAAAATACTGGATAGGTTTGAAAAATATACCGGGCAGCATATAAAGGGATCGATCATTTATAAAAGATCCTACTCGGTAAGCGATTTCATCCATGATTACAATTCCTTTAAAGGGAATGCATACGGATTGGCGAATACTTTACTGCAAACGGCAAATTTAAAGCCTGCATGCAGGAGTATTAAAATAAAAAACTTATTTTACACCGGTCAACTTACAGTTCCCGGTCCGGGTGTGCCGCCCAGCCTGATCAGCGGAGAAGTTGTTGCCAAAGAAGCAACAAAGTACTTTGGATAAATAACATATTTTTTAATGCTGTTATACGACAGGTATATCAACAGCGGGAATCGGAAATACTGTATTTTAGCATAAGGTTTGTGTCTAAAAACCATATATAATTAAAAACGAAATTTGTAAAAGGAAATGATTAAACTTTTCCATGATGTCAGTCAGCAGTGCAGCAAAGCTGTAACAGAGAAGTACAGTACTTCTTTCAGCAGCGCCATCAAGTTGCTGCATCCCGACCTGCGTATCCCGATCTATAATATTTATGGATTTGTACGGTTTGCAGATGAGATCGTGGATACTTTTCACCAGTATAAAAAAGAAGAACTGCTCACGGAATTTAAAAAAGATACCTATGCTGCCATCGAAAGGGGGATCAGCCTCAACCCGATCCTGCACAGTTTCCAGATAACGGTGAGGGATTACAACATTTCGCATGACCTGATAGAAGCGTTTTTCAGCAGTATGGAAATGGATCTCAGCAAAACAACATACAACAGCAATGGCTATAAAGAATATATTTATGGCAGTGCCGAAGTTGTGGGTCTGATGTGCCTCTATGTTTTTTGTGAAGGGGATAAGAATATGTACAACGACCTGAAACCATCAGCCCAGGCACTGGGGGCGGCTTTTCAGAAAGTTAATTTTTTGCGTGATGTGAAGGCGGATTATGAGCAGTTGAACAGGTCGTATTTCCCGGAAGTGGATTTTACAAATTTTACATCGGGCATGAAAAAACAGATCGAGGATGATATTGCTGCTGATTTTGAAAATGCCTATGAAGGGATACTGAATTTACCTGCCAAAGCAAGGTTTGGGGTATATGTAGCCTATAAATACTACCTGTCGCTGTTTAAAAAAATAAAACGTACCGCACCTGCCAATATCATGGAACAACGTATCCGGATACCCAATTATGGCAAAGCCTATATTGTTGCCAAAGCAGGATTAAGAAGTCAATTCAATTTATATTAAGAGGGAAAGCACTTATGGAAGTTATTCTGGTCAATGAGCATGATGTGCAAACGGGTACCATGGAAAAAATGGAAGTTCATCAAAAAGCCCTGCTGCACAGGGCTTTCAGCGTTTTTGTGTTTAATGAAAAAGGGGAAATACTGTTGCAGAAAAGAGCCGACAAAAAGTACCACAGCGCCGGTTTATGGACAAATGCCTGTTGTAGCCATCCCAGGCCCGGTGAGGAAACCTTAACTGCCGCACAAACCCGTTTGCAGGAAGAAATGGGTTTTAATACCCATTTAAAAAAAGCTTTTGATTTTATTTACAAGGCGCCTTTCGATAATGGCCTTACCGAACATGAGTTTGACCATGTTTTTGTGGGTACCTACAACGGTACGATAACACCCAATGCTGAAGAAGTGAGTGATTATTGTTTTAAACCGGTTGAAGAGATCAAAAATTCCATTCATTCCCATCCTCAGAAATATACCGAATGGTTTAAAATTGCATTTCCAAAAATGGAAGCGTATCTTGAAAAGGCTTCCAATTGATCAGCTCAGCCGAAAAAAATATTTCGTGTTAAACCGGTTTACTAAATTTGAGATCGCCACAGCCATTGCCATATTGTTTCATACGATTGGTTTAGCGGGGCTGTTGTTTTTTGATAAATCCTTTTTCCTGGCAGCCACCCCCTTTAATTTATTATTGTCCTTTGCCCTGCTGGTTTGGACCCAGCAGGAGAAAAACATCAATTACTTTCTTTTTGTAATAACCTGTTTTGTTATTGGTGTTGCAGTAGAAATGATCGGTATCAACACTGGTATTCTTTTTGGTGATTATACCTATGGCAGCGTGCTGGGTAGCCAGGTAATGAACGTACCGGTACTGATCGGCATCAACTGGTTCATCATCATTTATTGCTGCGGTATCGCTATTCATACTTTATTGATGAAGGCCATAAACAGGATCGCTGCCGATACCGGTAAAACCCCCATGGCATTAAAGGCCCTTTCGGTGATCATTGATGGTGCCACCCTGGCCGTTTTTTTCGACTGGCTGATGGAACCGGTCGCCGTAAAACTGGGCTATTGGACATGGGGAGGAGATGGTACCATTCCGGTATTCAACTATTTATGCTGGTTCGTGGTCAGTTTGGTTTTATTATCTGTATTTCATTTTGCAAAATTCAATAAACAAAACAAATTCGCTGTAAATTTGTTACTGATTCAACTCATGTTCTTTTTATTGTTGCGCACGTTCTTGAATTAAAATGTATGATGTTTCTGATGAATTGGTTTTTATACATAGGGATTACACTGGCCACTTTCATTTTAATGGAAGGGTTTACGTGGTGGCTGCACCGCTATGTAATGCATGGCGTTGGCTGGTACCTGCATAAAGACCACCACCAGAAAGAACCCGGTTTTTTTGAAAAGAACGATGCCTTCTTTCTTATTTTTGCCGTACCCAGCTGGTTGCTCATCATGTTTGGAGTTATTTATAAGCAATACTGGATGATCTCCATCGGCGCCGGCTTTACTTTATATGGCCTTGCCTATTTTTTGGTGCATGAAGTGATCATTCACCAGCGCTTTAAATGGTTTACCCGCAGTAACAATACTTATGTACGGGCCATTCGCTGGGCACATAAAATGCATCACAAACACCTGGATAAAGAAGACGGGGAAAGTTTTGGAATGCTTTGGGTGCATAAAAAATACTGGGACAAGGTAAGGGCTGATAAAAAGCGCAATGCAAAGCAGGTTGGTATATCGGAAACAGTTTCGGCCTGAATGAATTCCTATATAATTTTACTGTCAGCCTGAGCCTGTCGATGGCGGTATAATAATGAGTATTTTTTTCTTTAACCCGCCTTCGACAGGCTCCCCGAAATAATCGGGACAGGCAGGCTGACAAATGTTTTTAAAAGCAAGTTGTACATTCTAAACTTTGAATTCCCACTACACATATTTTTTAATCCTTGCAGCCTCACTGGCCGGGCCACTGGCATTGAGCTTTGATAAAAAAGTAGCCTTTTATAAAAACTGGAAATACCTGTTTCCCGCCATGTTGATCCCGGCGGTATTGTATATCGCATGGGATATGTATTTTACTGCAAAAGGCGTATGGAACTTTAATGAAGAATACATTACCGGCATTAAATTGTACAACCTGCCGCTGGAGGAAGTACTTTTCTTTTTTATTGTTCCTTATTGCTGTGTGTTTATTTATGCCTGTGTGAGGAGTTATTTCCCGAACCTGGTCAATCATAAAATGGCCGACCTGTTCTTACATATCCTGGCCGGTATCTTATTGGTCACCGGCCTGGTCTTTATGGAAAAGCAGTATACTGCAGCAACGTTCATTTTAACAGGTGCTTTTATCACGGCTATTTATACACGCCGGAAATTCTTCAAAAGTTTTGATGCGGTTTCATTCCTCGTTTCCTACGCCATCTGCTTAATTCCCTTCCTGGTGGTAAATGGTTTCCTCACAGCCATTCCTGTTGTAGAGTACAATGATGCCGAAAACCTGGGCATCCGCATCTATACCATTCCTTTTGAGGATGTGTTTTATGGCATGCTGCTGATCCTGATGAATATTGTGATCTATGAAAAAGTCAAGACCAGGAGTAAAAAATTATAAAATCATCCAACAAACAATTATCCTGTTGAACTGGAGTAACTAATTAACGGATTAACCAATTAACCTTTTAATGCCTTTGCAGTTTCCCGCTTCCGGTCATTGGTAATGATTCTACTATGGTTAACCGCTGTGGCGCTTTAAAAGCCGAAAGCCTTTTTTTGCAGTAAGTCAATACATCTTCCACATCTATTGTTGCACCTTCTTCCAAAACAATTTCACCAACAATAATTTGTCCAAGTAAAGGATGCGGGCTGCTGCTGATGCGTGCCTGTTTGATCTCCGGAATCATTTCCAGCACCGCTTCCACTTCTTCCGGGAATACCTTTAAGCCTGATATATTGATAACCGTTTTTGAACGGCCTTCAATTTTTATCAATCCATCATCCGTTTTCGAAGCATGGTCGGCTGTTAAAAAATACCCGTTTTGTAAAACATCTTTTCGTAAAGCAGGCGGAATAAGATATGCGTCAAACATACCCGGCCCTTTTATACCCAGGTTGCCAATGCTGCCATTGGGTAAGGGTTCGTTGTTCTCATCCAGAATATCAACCGTGTAACCGGGCAGTGCATAACCCACAGCTTCGGGGTGTTCGTCTGATTTTGCAAAGTTCAGCATGGGCAGGCCAATCTCAATAATACCATATGCCTGGCTTACATCCAGGTTAAACCGTTCTTTAAAAGCCTTACATACATCAGCTGATATGGCTGCTGAAGTAGAGATCACTTTTTTCAGGGAGGGCATTTGTTCAGTACCGGAATCATTGGCCAGTAACCTGATCTGAACCGGGGACGCATATAAAAGAGTTCCCTGGTGCAGGTTGGTGATCTCCATGATATTTTTTGCGAGGAAATCTTTTGCTACGGCAATGGCCGCACCGAATTTTATATACAGGATAACGGATACCATAAAATGATATGCCATCGGCAATACCCACACAACGGTATCTGCGGGGCCAAGTTCAAGTCCCAGGTTTGCGGCATCAATTCTTTCAATTACCGATTGGTGTGATACGATTACACCTTTCGATTTTCCGGTAGTGCCGGAAGTGAAACGGATAAAGGCTGGTTGATGGACAAAGGGTGCAAATGCAACCGATTCATGTACCTGGGTATACGAAAACCGGAAAGAACCTTTTTTTAACGGGATAACCGTTTCAATGGTATCCAGCGGTTGAATGGATGACCTGTCGTCGATGACCGCATGCAGTTTGGCTTCCTGTAATATTTCATCGATCTCCGCTTTTTTTAATTGCGGCGACATGGGCATTACGGCAGCCCCGCAACCAACCGCCGCAAAAAGGCCAATGATGAAATGACGGCCGTTGGCTGCCATAACTCCGATGCCCATACTTTCTTTAATGCCTAAACGCATTAATTGCAGGCGCATTTCCTCCGTTTCTTCAAATAATTCCCGGAAACTCATCACCCCCAACTCATCATAAACAGCCGGGTTGCCGGGCCATTGTTGGGCAGCAGACCTCAGTATTTCATATACAGGCAAAACATTCATCGGGTAAAAATACTTACAATTGATCGTTTTGAATGGCTTTTACAGCATCTGCCAGTGATTGTTGTAATGCAGCAGCTGCAGCCAGGCAACCGGCAGCATAGCCGGTTTGTAAACAAATGCCCATAACTCGGGCACTTGCAATGGCAGCATCGGTAGCTGAAATATTGCGGCCGGCAAAAAATAAATTATTGATACTGTTCGACTGTAAACAACCTGCCGGAACCTGGTAATGGTCATCCAGGTTGAAATACCGCATTTTTACACGCCTGTTTTGTTCCCATATTTCAATGGGCCAGGATGCATTGGCAATGGCATCTTCAAATTTCCTGCACCCCAAAACATCTTCTTCCATGAGGATATATTTACCGGTACTGCGTTGCCCGATCCGGATGCCCAGTTCGGGGGCAATATGTTTGATGCTTGCATTTTTAAAAGCTTCTACATGGGTTACCAGGTAACCCGACAGGTTCTCTACAAAACTGGCGGCAACGGTCCTCAGTTCCTGTAAATTCCCGGGGGCATAGGTAACGGGCAGGGGTATTCCGATCTTTAAGACCACACAATTATTTTTTAAAGATCCCTGCACAATATAAACACGGTCATAAAAATCGCCCAGCAGGTTATTGTTTATCGCCGACCTCAATGCCTTCATCATGATCATGCCCAGTTTAAATTCATTGGTTTCGGTTACTCCCTGCATGGTGAAAACCTGCGCTGCAGCCTGGTAATCTTCTCCTTTTATCAAAGGTAAGTGTGCAGCCTGGCTGATGATGCTGTCGCCCGAGCAATCAATAAGCGCCTGTAAATGGATATTAACCGGGATCCCGGCAGCAATGATGGAGACAGACCTTATTTTATGCTGCTCAACGGTTACCTGTTGCAACACGGCATTAAAATATACATGGATCTTATTTTCGGTTACCAGTTCGAGGCAGATCTTTTTAAAAGCTTCTACTTCATACGGTAAATAGTGTAAGCCCTCTGGCCCATGTAAGGGCGTACTGCCTGATCCGGCCTGTAATTTTTCTGCAAACTCTTTTGCAAAACCGTTTACAATATAGGTTGACTTTTCATTTTTACTGAAATGGTATAATCCGCAAACCGTGCCCACTTCTGCAGCAGTTGCCTTGCCACCCAAAAAGGCATTGCGTTCGATCAGTATTACCCGTAACCCTTTGCGGGCGGCAGCTACAGCCGCAGCAACGCCCGCAGATCCTCCGCCTAAAACAACTATATCGGTATGTTGTATGGTATCCATTAATTATTTCCGGGTAATATTTCCTTTATTTTCTGTTCAATTAAATGTAGTTCATTATTGCTTATTACATCCGGGGACCAGGCAATATTTACATGGAGCGCCTCATCATGCTTCAAAAATACAAATGTTAATCCCGGCGGAAAAGTTAATGCAGGGATCATGTTGATGTTCCGGACAGGCTCTCCAAATAAAGACCTGAGTTCATTGAAATTATCGCCGGTAGAGGTAAATAAAAAACTTGCAAACACCCCTTTGTTTGTACGGCTTATTAAAAAATAGTACAGCCACAGCGGTACATGACGCATCATATTAAGGAACATGGTATATTTTTTTGGAATGCCATCCCTGATCTGTGTGGTCATTTGCTTACTCAAACAGGATACGGTTTGCGGTATATTTTCCAGTTCGGTTTTTGGTATGCGGTAAAACAGGAATGAAACGCAGTTTGAGATCAACGGACCCGCAGCTCCCCGCAGCCTGCCATCATAGGGAACCGGCAGCCACAGGTCGCCTGTTGTATTTCTTTGCTTATTCAGGAAATGAATAACATGGGAGCAACCCGCGATCAGGTATAAGGCTGGGCCAAAGCGTGACCCTGACCTGAAGGCATTTTCATTTATTTTTTTTGTTTCGGCAATACTGAAAGATATCACCCTGGTGCAGGTATTGCCACCCGTATGTTTCTGAGCAACAGCAGCAACAGAACTCACAGGGGGCCTGGCAGAAGTCTGTACAAATTTTTTTACCCGGTACATGTTGCGTATGTAGGTAATGATCCCGGTCTTCTTTTCCGGTCCCGGGAAAAAGCTGTTCATATTTTGTGGCTGCCCGGACGATAACTGGTTTAAATGCTCAAACAGCAGTGTTGTTCCTTTTGCATCAAGTAATATGTGGTTCCAGGATACAATAAAAGCACAGCTGCCGGAGGGGTAATATACCAGGTCGGCCTCCATAAAGCGTTCAGACCTTATGGTTATGTCCCTGGTTAATATGGATCCCGGAATTTCATTTTCTATGCTGGTACGGTGTTCCGTTACAATGATCTCATTGCCCTTACCGGTATATTTCCAATAGGGTAGGTTAAATAAGTTGCCGGGTACGAGCCTGATATTGCAGAGCCAGTGAATGACCGGGGAGCTTTTCAGGATCTGTTCGATCTTTTCAAATGGCAGTGCTTTATCGAAATAAAAGATCTTGCGCATGACATTGCCGCCGGCGCCGTGTTTTTCAGCATGTTTATCCAGTACCAGGTGAAAGCAATCGGCACCGCTCAGTATTACTTTCGCAGGAAGGTCGGCTTTATTAAAAGGGTTCATGCTTCTACACTTTAAGATGTACCGGGCATCAGTTCCTGTACGGTTTCAGCCAGCGACTGCAATGTTTTAAAATTATCCGGGATCAATTTTTCATCAGGAATAGTTACCCCGAACCTGCGTTCAATGAACAGGATGATCTCCACGGTTGAAAATGAATCTATGCCGGCCTGTTTTAGATCGGAGCCGGCTTCAATATGTACAGATGCATCCAGTATATGCTGCTGGATGTATTTTTTTATTTCTTCGGTGATCAGGTTTGTTTCCATGGTTTAAACGGTTCTTTTTTTCCGGTTATATAAATAAGAGACGGTCATGGTGGCAAAAAAGAACAGCATTAATTTTAAAGCATCCGGTAATATATCGGGCACATGCCCCCCCCGTAAAAACAGTTTATAAAATCCCTCCAGCGACCAGTTTAACGGTGACCAGGCGCTGATGCT